>JBMYPG010000028.1:0-26458 GCA_049600095.1 Pikeienuella sp.
GTCGGGTTGTGCGGGCGCGCAAAGAGGTGATCCTGTGTGGTGGGGCGATTAACTCGCCGCAATTGCTGATGCTGTCGGGCATCGGGCCAGCGGCGCATTTGGCTGAGCATGGGATTGATGTTGCGCATGACCTGCCCGGTGTCGGGCAGAATCTGATGGATCATGCAACGATGGTCATGCAGTGGCTCAGCAAAAAGCCGCTGGCGTTTCATGGGGCGGATCAACTGGCGCGCAAGGCCATGATCGGCCTGCGCTGGCTGATGACCCGCAAAGGGTTGGCGGCGAGTAGTATTTGGGAGGCTGGCGGGCTGATCCGTGGGGATGCGGATCAACCCTATCCCAACCTGCAATATCATTTCGGGGCGGTTGGCGCCCGTTATGAAGGAACCAAGATCAAGCTGATGCAGGCGTTTTCGCTGCATATTGACCAGTTACGCCCGGCCAGCCGGGGGGAGGTGCGGCTGCGATCAGCTGACCCCAGCGAAAAACCGGCGCTGCATTTTCAGTATCTAAGCGCTGGGCGGGATGAGGCAGAACTGGTGGAGGGTGTGCGCAGGGCCCGGGAGTTGGTGAATGCCCCGGCCTTTGACGAATGGCGCGGGGAAGAGATTACCCCCGGTCCGGCGGCGCAGACGGATGCGGAAATTACGGAAGCGATCCGGCGCGAAGTTTCCACCGACTATCACCCATGCGGGACTTGCCGGATGGGTATGGATGATGGGGCTGTCGTGGATGAAGAAATGCGGGTGAATGGGGTAGAGGGGCTGCGTGTTGTCGATGCGTCGGTCATGCCCCGGATCATCAGCGCCAACCTGAATGCGCCAACGCAGATGATCGCGGCACGGGCGGCGGATTTTATATTGGGGCGAGAGCAACGTGCGGCGGAATTTGCCCGGTTTTCGTTTCAGGTGGGGTGAGTTGAAGTAACGCTCGACAAACTAACAATCTGCCGAGCGCAACATCAGCTAACGGTCGTTTGGCGGTTTGCCAGTCCGATTGTTCAGGTGTCTTACAAGACGTCTGAGTCGATGTATTAAAGGCAACAATTCCACCCAAACTACAGAAATGAGACCTTTAAACGCCAACAAGAATCTCACCGCTGAGGTAAGGAGACCGGTCGCTGCGTCCAGAAGCTTCGAAAGTGTAGTTATGAATGCGGTCGCTAAGGCGATTGTAATGACCCATTGGGGCGCAAAAGACAGAATAAAGTGGTGCAAATCAGGAGACATTTTTGTGGCCTCCCATTTGAGGAGGCGATAAGCATCTTGGCTCTACGATGCTTGGTACCGATTTTAGGCCTCTCGGCCGTATATCACCGCTTTCGTCCGAATCCTCGCCTGTGCCAGACGGGCTGTCGGTGTCGTTGTTACATCGTGGTCGTGGAGGCATTTAATTGATCCTAATCTCCGGGCTTTGCCGGTCAACTTCAAGACCTACAGTTTAGCAACTTATTTGAAGGTAGGGGGAGAAATTTGGGTGGAAAGATCTAGTAAGTTGGAGAGTGTGCCAAAATTGCGTTGTCGGTGTAGATCAATTGAAGAAATGCCCAACTGAAGGCTTGGTGCCTAAAGTAACATCAGGGCCTTATAAATGAACTGAATACGCACCGACTAAACCGCACCTTATGTACTCTCTGATCAAGGTGCCTCCATTTTGACCCGGCCATCTTGCCCAATGGTCCAGAAGGGGTTGAAGGCTATTTCCCATTTGTGGCCATCCGGATCGGCGACGTAGCCTGAGTAGCCGCCCCAGAACACTTTTTCGGGCTCTTTTACGATGTTTGCGCCTTTTGCCCTAAGGTCTGCAAAAGTTGCGTCCACTTCCTCTATGCTGCTCAGGTTATGGGCGAGGGCGAAGCGTTGGGGGCCGAAATTCTCTGCCTCTCCGCCATAATCCTTGGCCAGTTCGGTTTCTGGAAAGATGGAAAAGATCAATCCGCCGAGGTTGAAGAACACGATGCCGGGGGTGCTGTCGGCGACTTCCCAGCCGAAAACATCTTCATAGAACGCTCGGGAACGGTTCAGGTCAGATACGCCGAGTGTTACGAGGGTGATGCGCGGGTCCATGGTTCGATCCTCTTCAGTGTTTTGCTGAATATGGTGTAATCGACACTGGACAAATGGGGAACACTAATATTCGATTGTTGTCCCAAAAGCACGGCATTGCCTTGGCCTTGCCTGACCGTTCTTGCCGCCGTTGACAGCGCACTGAGTGCTGGCTGTCCGGGCGATAGGTTCTGGACACCTACCGCCCTTTCAAACTCTAAACCCAGAAAACCCTACTTACGGTTCATCCGGTTTTCGATCAACTCATCAACAACCGAAGGATCGGCCAGGGTTGATGTATCGCCCAGTGCGCCGAAATCGTCTTCGGCGATTTTACGCAGGATGCGGCGCATGATTTTGCCGGACCGGGTTTTTGGCAGGCCCGGTGCCCACTGGATCAGGTCAGGGCTGGCGATTGGGCCGATTTCCTGACGGACCCAGTTGCGCAGCTCAACACGCAGCTCATCGGTATACTCTTCGCCTTCCATCAGCGTGACATAGCAATAGATGCCCTGCCCTTTGATGTCGTGCGGGTAACCAACAGTCGCGGCTTCGGCCACTTTCGCATGTGCGACCAGCGCACTTTCGACTTCGGCGGTGCCCATACGGTGGCCGGATACGTTGATCACGTCATCAACGCGGCCCGTGATCCAATAGTAACCATCTTCATCACGGCGGCATCCGTCACCGGTGAAGTAGTACCCTTTGTAGTCAGAGAAGTAGGTTTTCACGAACCGCTCATGATCGCCGTACACAGTACGCATCTGGCCCGGCCAGCTATCCTTCATGCACAACACGCCTTCGGCAGCGGTGTCATGAATTTCTTCACCTGACGTAGGCTCAAGAATAACAGGTTCAACACCAAAGAATGGCATGGTGCATGAACCCGGCTTGGTCGCCGTTGCGCCCGGCAGTGGAGTCATCAAATGACCACCGGTTTCAGTCTGCCACCATGTGTCAACGATGGGGCAGTTACCTTTACCAACCACGTCGTTGTACCAGTTCCAGGCCTCCGGGTTGATCGGCTCACCCACTGTACCCAGAACTTTCAGGTCGCTCAGATCATGCTTTTCAACAAACTCATTGCCTTTGGCCATCAACGCCCGCAGCGCGGTTGGCGCGGTGTAGAACTGATTGACCTTGTGCTTTTCACAAACCGCCCAGAACCGGCCGGCGTCTGGATAGGTTGGAACACCTTCAAACATCAGCGTCGTCGCGCCATTGGCCAGCGGGCCATAGACGATATAGCTGTGACCAGTGACCCAACCAACATCAGCGGTGCACCAGTAGATGTCGCCATCATGGTAATCAAAAACCAACTCATGGGTCATTGAAGCCCACGTTAGGTATCCGCCAGTCGTGTGAACAACGCCTTTTGGCGCGCCGGTTGAACCAGACGTATACAGGATGAACAGCGGGTCTTCGGCATTCATCGGCTCTGGCGCACAATCGGCTGAGGCATCGGCCATCAATGCGGTATAGCCAAGGTCACGACCCTCAACCATGGTGACATCGCCACCAGTACGCTCAACAACCAGCGTTGGAACGTCACCACAGATAGCCAGCGCCTTATCAACATTGGTTTTCAGCGGCGTGTTACGGCCACCACGGGGCGCTTCATCTGATGTGATGATCAGCGATGCTTTACAGCCATCAACACGGGCTGCCAGTGCCTCCGGGCTGAAACCGGCAAAAACGATGGAATGGATGGCGCCGATACGCGCACATGCCAGCATCGCATAAGCTGCTTCTGGGATCATTGGGATATACAGAATAACCCGGTCACCTTTGCCAACACCCTGCGCTTTCATCACATTGGCCAGCTTGCTGACTTTTTCATGCAATTCACGATAGGTGATGTTTTTGTCGACGGTTGGGTCGTCAGATTCCCAGATAATCGCAGTCTGGTCAGCACGTTTTTCCAAATGGCGGTCAACACAGTTGGCGCAAACGTTTAATTCACCATCTTCGTACCATTTGATGGATACGTCAGGATGAGCGTAAGTGACGTTTTTGACTTTGGTGTAAGGCGTCATCCAATCCAGACGTTTGCCCTGCTCGCCCCAGAACGCTTCGGGGTCAGCCATGGATGCGGCATACATCTTGTCATACCCGGCTTTGTCCACATGGGCATTGGCGGCAAATTCGGCTGATGGGGGATAAAGGGGATCGCTCATTCCGTATTCCTTGTGTTTTACGGTCGCTGGCGTTGATGGCGCGCCAGATCGTATCGCAAGGATCGGTGAGGCGCGATTGTCCAAAAGTCCAGCACCTTAATGCGTGCTGTGCGCGGTGCCCGTCTCCGGGCACCGCAAATCGCTACTAAATCGCCAGATATTCGTGGCGAAGGTCTTCGTTGTCCAAAACTTCCTGTGCCAGACCGTCAAACACGACTTGGCCTGTATCCAGGATCACGGCACGATCGGCGAGGTTCAGCGCCGCAACGGCGTTCTGCTCAACGATCACGGTGGTGATGCCCTGTTCACGGATCAGGTTCAGTGTTTTTTCGATTTCCTGAACGATAACCGGTGCCAAACCTTCATAAGGCTCATCCAACAGCAACAACTTAATGTCGCGTGCCAGTGCACGGCCAATCGCCAGCATCTGCTGCTCACCACCAGAAAGGGTCGTACCCTCCTGCTTGCGACGTTCACCAAGACGCGGGAACAGGTCGTAAATGCGCTCCAGTGACCAGCCGATTGGCGGTGCAATCTGGGCTAGCTGAATATTCTCTTCAACGGTCAGACCCTGAATGATGCAACGGTCCTCTGGTACCAATGCGATACCAGCCTGCGCAGCTTCATATGATTTCATCTTATGAAGCGGCTGATGGTCCAACCAAACTTCACCAGTTGTCATCATCGGATCGTCCATGCGCGCGATGGCCCGCAAAGTCGAAGTTTTACCAGCACCGTTACGGCCCAAAAGCGCGAGGATTTCGCCCTCATGGATGTTCATGCTGATACCCTGCACAATATAGCTTTCGCCATAATAAGCGTGGATATCATACGCCGAGAAATAGGCTGGCGCTGTTGCGGCGTGGTTAGCGTTCTTTTCGTAAGACATGTTTTTCATCCCGCCTTAATGCGCGCCGCCAAGATAGGCTTCCTGAACTTTAGGATGCCCTTTGATGTTCTCCGGCAGATCTTCAACAATCACCGTACCCTGCGCCAGCACAGAAATTTTCTGCGCCAGAGAGAACACAACATGCATGTCATGCTCAATAATCGCCATGGTAATCTCACGCTTCGATTTGATCTCTTTTAACAGCTCAATCGTGTTGTTGGTGTCCGCACGGGCCATACCCGCAGTTGGTTCATCCAACAACAACAGCTTCGGATCCTGTGACAAACACATCGCCATCTCCAGGCGACGTTTGTCACCACGAGACAATGAAGCAGCCGACATGTGCCGTTTGTCGATCATGTCGACATCGATCAGCATCTGCTCAGCTTTTTCACGAATGTCAGTTTCACCCGATACCGGTGTAATGCCGTTCAGCTTATACGCACCATCACGTTTGGCGAAACATGGGATCATCACGTTTTCAAACACGTCCAGATCACTAAAGATCTCAGGTGTCTGGAAAACGCGGCTCACGCCCAACTGGTTAATCTCATGGGCTTTAATACCCAGCAAAGATTGACCGTCAAACATCACGCTACCCGTATCCGGGATCAACTTGCCGATAAAACAGTTCAGCAGGGTGGATTTGCCGGCCCCGTTCGGGCCGATAATCGCGTGGATCGTGTTTTCTTCAACGTTCAGGTTCACATCCGACAGGGCACGCAGGCCGCCGAAGGATTTGTTGACGTTCTGGACTTCAAGAATACCCATCTCGTCTCTCCTTATTCTGCGGGGGTGGTTGCGCCACCCTCTGCGTTCTTACCGCCACGTACTCGTGCCGCGATCCGCTGTCCGCCTTCAACCAAACCACCCGGCAGGAAGATAACGACCAACATGAACAATGCGCCCAATGTCAGGTGCCAACCTTTGCCGACGAAGAAGTGCAGAACCCAAACAATCGGATCAGCCAAAACTTCAGGCATGAACGAGAACCAGCTTTCCAGAACCGCATCGTTGATTTTTGAGAAGATGTTCTCAAAGTATTTGATGAAGCCTGCACCAAGAACTGGGCCGATCAATGTGCCAGCCCCGCCAAGGATGGTCATCAAAACCACCTCACCAGAGGCTGTCCACTGCATGCGCTCAGCACCTGCAAGCGGGTCCATCGAAGCCATCAGACCACCGGCCAAACCTGCATAACAACCAGAGATGACAAAAGCAGCCAAGGTGTAAGGTTTGGTGTTCAAACCGGTATAGCTCATACGTGTCTGGTTGGTTTTAACCGCCCGCAGCATCAGGCCGAAAGGCGACCGGAAGATGCGGATAGACATGTAGAATGCGAACAGCATGAACACGACACACAGATAGTAACCGGCATTGATCGGGAATTCCCAACCGCCCATCGCGATGGTCCAGGTGTCACGCATTTCCAACCCGAACAGGTTGGTAACGTTAGAGCCACCCTCGCTCAGCAGATACTGAGGGTCATCGTTATAGACCTGAAGGCCAGTCTCACCATTGGTCAGTGGGGTAAGCACTGAGTAGGCCATCGCAAAGCTCATCTGCGCAAACGCCAGTGTCAGGATCGAAAAGTAGATGCCCGAGCGACGAAGCGAGATGTAGCCGATGATGACCGAGAACAACCCGGCAACGATAACCGAAAGGATAATCGCAGGAACGATGTTGTAGCTCAGCAGTTTGAACATCCAAACCGCCGCATATGAACCGACACCCAGAAACGCGGCGTGGCCGAATGACAGGTATCCGGTCAGGCCGAACAGGATGTTAAACCCGATGGCAAAGATGCCAAAGACCAGAAAACGCTGCATCAGGTCAGGGTAACCAGCGTTGAACTGCGCCATGGCGCTGTCCGCTGGGAACGGGTTCAAAAGGATAGGCGCGAACAACGTCATGCAGATAACGATCAGCAATAGTCGTGTGTCTTTTTTGTCGAGACCCAGCATGATTATTCCTCCATCACGCCTTTGCGACCCATCAAACCACGCGGACGCGTGAGCAGAATGATAATCGCAACAAGGTAGATGATGATTTGGTCGATAGAAGGCAGATAGATCGCTTCAAAGAACCCTTTAACTTGGTTCATAGAGGCGAAGCTTTCCAGAATACCCAGCATAAAGCCAGCCGCAACCGCGCCGGGCAAGCTGCCCATCCCACCAACAACAACCACAACAAAGCTTAGAACCAAAAAGTCCATACCCATGTGATAGTTTGGCGAGTTGATCGGGCCGTACATTACACCTGCCAACCCGGCAACACAGGCCGCCAAGCCAAACATGAATGTAAACCGTTTGTCGATGTTGATGCCCAGCAAGCCAACAGTCTCACGATCCGCCATACCTGCGCGAACAACCATCCCAAAGGTAGTGAACTGCAGGAACGAGAAGATGCCGCCGATAACCACCGCCGAGAAAGCAAAGTAAACGAGACGCCAGTAAGGATAGATAACCGCGTTCGCATCCATACCAATCAACAGACCGAAATCGAATGAACCTTTGAAAACGTCAGGTGCAGGCGTCGGAATCGGGTTCGCGCCGTACATCGCCTTAACGATTTCCTGGATCACAATTGCCAGACCGAAGGTCACGAGGATCTGGTCAGCATGAGGACGTTTATAGAAGTGCTTGATCAGCCCACGCTCCATCGCCCATCCAAAGAACAGCATCACAGGGATGGCGAACAGAATGGCGAGAGGGACCGACCAGTCAATGATTGCTTGTCCGGCTGCTTCGCCGAACCAGGATTCCACATAAGGCGTTTTGACCTTTAGCGGCTTGCCCAAGAAGTCCAACTGAGTGGGGTCTTCTTTAACTGAAGCAAGGTTAAGAATTTTTTGCAGAGTGACCGCGCAAAATGCGCCGACCATGAATAAGGCGCCGTGAGCGAAGTTCACAACGCCGAGGGTGCCGAAAATCAACGTCAGGCCCAAAGCGATCAGCGCATAGGCGCTGCCTTTGTCTAGCCCGTTGAGGATTTGAAGGAGGATGGCGTCCATCAATTTCCACCGTTCTATTGTTTGGCCGCCTGCCTTTTAGACGCGCAGTGCAGCAGTTGGGATGACCGTGGCAGCATAATGCTGCCACGGTCGGCTTCACAGGGAGAAGCCTTTTGGAATGCGTATGCTTAGGCTTATGCGCCTGGGTTACACTGACCCAGGTTACCACCAGCAAACATTGGGTGCTCTGGTGCGTACTCAACCTGCGCACGTGGAGTAACCTCAACAACTTCCAGAACGTCGAATTCTGATGTGGGGTTGTCTTTACCCTTCACAACCAGAACGTCTTTGAAGCACTGGTGGTCTTCAGCGCGATACTCGGTAGCGCCGTTGCCCAGACCGTCGAATTTGAAGCCTTCAAGAGCTTCAGCAACGCCGCATGGGTTGTGTGTGCCAGCACGCTCACAAGCGTCCGCATACAACAGAGTCTGGCAGTAAACAGTGTGCGCAGCCTGTGATGGTGGGAAGCCGTATTTGGTACCGAAGGACTTAACGAAGGCTTTTGAACCCTCATCCTGCAGTGACCAGTGCCAGTTGGTTGAACCGAAGATACCTTTAACGTTCTCACCAGCACCACGAGCCATCAGGCGGCTGTAGAGTGGAACAACGATTTCAAAGTTCTTGCCGTTTACGACTTTGTCGCGCAGACCAAACTGAACAGCAGATGTCAGTGAGTTGATCATGTTGCCGCCGTAGTGGTTCAGAACCAGAACGTCAGCGCCAGAGTTCAGAACCGGAGCAACATATGACGAGAAGTCAGTTGTCGCGAGTGGTGTCAGAACATTGTTGACTGTGTTCCAGCCTTTACCTTCGGTCGCCTGCTGGATTGATTCCTGCTGCGTCCAACCCCAAGTATAGTCAGCGGTCAGATGGTAAGCGTTACGATCTTTACCATAACGGGCTTCAAGCACAGGAGCCAGAGCAGCGCCTGACATGTAACCGTTGAAGAAGTGACGGAAACCATTGGCTTTTTTGTCTTTACCAGTGGTGTCGTTAGAGTGGGTCAGACCAGCCATGAAGATCACGCCAGCTTCCTGACACAGACCCTGAACAGCAATCGCAACACCTGACGAAGAACCGCCAGTGATCATGATTGCGCCGTCTTTTTCGATCATCGACTTAGCAGAAGCGCGTGCAGCGTCTGATTTCGTCTGCGTGTCGCCGGTTACATACTCAACCTTACGGCCAAGGATACCGTTGCCTTTAAGGGCATTCGACGAGAACGTGTTCATCATGCCGCCGTCGCCTTCACCGTTGAGGTGCTCAACAGCAAGTTTGTAAGCGCGCAGCTCGTCAGCACCCTCGTCCGCATAAGGACCAGACTGAGGAACGTTGAAACCCAAGGTAACTGAACCGCCTGTTGGGGCGTTCATGTAACCATGGCTAGCGGCCCAAGAGGCGCCAGTGAAGATCGAAGGAGCAGCCATGCCAGCACCGAGAACGGCACCTGACTTCAGCAACCCACGACGGGTAAAGTTAATCGAAGACATTTGTTTCCTCCCAAAGGGAATTCTGTTCGTGCCCTGCGCCACATACACAGGGTGAAGTTCGCCTATTAAGGCAGTGCGAATATCCTTTGAGTTGGTCAATTGTGCAATAAATTATTGTAATACATGTGAAAATTTGTAAAGATATTCTCATGTTGCAATGCAAATCTGTAAATTTCTTTACAGGTCGCCACATTAACGCCTTAAAAACAAAGGGTTTGACGAATGGGACAATCGCTCGTTGGCCAACGCATTCGTGAACGACGGCGCGCGAAAAAACTGTCACAGGCAGCTCTCGCCCGCGATGTAGGGATTTCTGCGTCCTATTTAAACCTCATCGAACACAATCGCCGGGGAATCGCCGGGCGCACTCTGATCGCAATCGCTGCGCGGCTAGAGATTGACCCACGCGAATTTTCCGATGAAGCAGACGCCGCCCTGATCGACAGCCTGACCCGCGCCGCCGGTGCCGCCAGCGACCCAAAGCCAGAGGCTGACCGCGTAGGTGAGTTGATCGGGCGATTTCCGGGCTGGTCTCGCCTGTTGGCCCGACTATACGACCGAACGACCGCGCAATCCCAAACCCTATCGCTCTTGTCCGACCGGCTAACCCACGATCCCTATCTGGCAGAGACGATGCATTTAATCCTGTCCAACATCACCGCGATTCACGCCACGGTCGGCATTCTGGATGAAACCCCTGAAATGGAGGAAACAACCCGCCAGAGGTTCATCGGCAATGTCTATAAGGAAAGCGACCGCCTAACCGCCACCGCCCGCGATCTGGTCAAATACCTCGATGGCCCGGATGATACGCTCGACCGCACCGCCGACGCAGGTGCCCCGGTCCAATCATTCTGGTCAGCCCATCACCACCATTTGCCGGAGGTAGAGGCACAACCGGGCAAAGCAACACAATTGCTCCGCACCATGCCCGGCGTTGAGAATGAGGAGGATATCGCCGAGGCCCGCCGCACTGTAACTCGTTATGGCAGATTGGCGGCGCACATGCCCCTTAACCTATTTCAAGAAGCAGCACGCCGCTTACGATTTGATCCAGAAGCTTTGGCCAGCGAATTTGCGTGCTCTGTTGACGACGCCATGCTCCGCCTCACACATCTGCCGCCAGAGGATGACGAAACCGGCTTTGGCATGATCGAATGCGATGCCGCTGGCGGCGTACTGCTGCGCAAGGAAATCGCGGGCCTCACTCTACCCACTCAAGGCGGTGCCTGCCCCCTATGGCCCCTCTATCGCGCATTCTCCCGCCCCGGTGCCCCGCTGCGCGCTGTGCTGGAAACACCAACAGGAACACAAATGATCGCCTATGCAATAGCAAGGTCAGACCAAGCAGTCGGCTTCGACATGCCCCCCCCAATGCGCGCCGTCATGATATTTTCCCGCGATGCCGCAGCATTCCCGGACGCCCGAACAGCCCCAGTGGTAAAGATCGGCGCCCATTGCAGCGTATGCAGCCGCAAAGAATGCGCATCGCGGCGCATGCCTTATATTTTGGGATGAGGTGCAGTTGGCAGGTGCCGACAACCATTCCAACTCAAGGTTATAACCAATTCTGTTGAAAAACACGCCATTGAAGTAAGCGCACACTTTACTGAGCCTATCAATTAGTCTCGCCACCGTTTCTAAAACCTAAGAAATGCTCTTGTTTCGGGGTGACGCTCGCAGCGAATAGTATACTACTGATGATTAACCGCTTTTTGAGTTCTCTTGGATTTGGATTGAGCGATGGTGACCGATGAGCCGGGATCGCCAAGTTTTCGGCGCTTTCGAAGGCATAGTTTTGATCCTGCGATCCGCGCGCAGCTGCGCGTTCTGAATAATAGTAAGGATAATTGGCACGGGTTGCTCGCTCTGGCGCAAGGTCTCATCGTTATTACAATCGCCATTCTCCTGTCGCTCTGGTCGCCCTATTTCTATCCACTAACATTGATACTGGTCGGATCCCGCCACAGAGCATTAGGGACATTACAGCACGAAGCCTCGCACTTCACACTTTGTCGTAGCCGCATTTTGACCCGGACGATCGGGATGTTGGCGGGGTGGTCGATTTTCCAAACCCTGCATGCCTACCGCGTATCCCATGTAGAGGCGCATCACAAATATCTGGGCGATGAGACCCGCGATCCGAATTTACGCGCTTTTGTGCGTCAGGGTTTGTTTGAGGCTGATACCCGAAACCTTATCCGGGACCACTTTCTGCCATTGGTCTTGGGGTTGAAAAGCTGGGCGAATTTCAAAAACCTGGTGTTGGAACGTTTAATGCCCCGAAATTGGAGCGCATTACCGCCTCAGGCGAAACTGGAATATCTAGGATTTATCGCGTTTTGGGCCGCGTTGATTGGCGTTATTCTCTGGAACGGGTTAATATTGGAGTTTCTGGTTTTCTGGCTCATCCCCTATTTCACAGCGTTCCAGGCGGTGAATTGGGTGATCGAATTAGCCGAGCATTTCCCTCTGGTTCGGCTGTACGACAGCGAACTTTACATGACCCGAAACCGTCAGGGCCCATGGATAGAACGCGTTCTTTTCGAAATTCATGGAGAGAACTGGCATCTGGTCCACCACCTGTCCCCAGGCACACCATTTTGGAAATTGCCAGAGGCCCACAGGATTATGATGGGCGACCCCGTTTATGCGAAGGCAAATACGTGGGCTGGCGGTTTAGTCTTTCGTGGGCCGAACGGAGAAGCCTCAATGGCCTCTATGCTTGCCGAGCAATTGAAACAAGCTCAAAACCTGAGCGTTCAGAACCGATCAGACGTGAATGCCGCAGGGCAGTAATGGCATCCTGATCCGATAGTTCCTTATAGGTCAGCCACGCCAATCCGTTAAGCTCTACCCCGCAGAAAATATTCTGCACCTATCTGGCCATCATATTTGTGATCGGCATAATAGGTTTATGCCTTTTCCAAAACACGTCTTCCGCCACACCCCTGTTCTTCGCAATCTGGTAACTGCACCAGACGCATCCGAAATGCGGATCAGCTACCAAAAGTTCGCTGAGATGGATGCGCGGGCTGAAGAAGAAAAATGGCCTCCGGGCTGGCGGTTGCCGCATGATGTTCGCGAGGCAAATCGGCATTCCGTACTCGCAGAACGAATGTCCGAAGACCTCTGGGTCTTTGCTTATGGTTCGTTGATCTGGGATCCAGCGGTGGCGGTCGAGGAGTACCGATTTGCAGCGCTCGAAGGATGGCAACGCCGTTTCTGCATGCACCTCGAAGGGGGGCGCGCCACCCGCGACCGCCCCGGCTTGATGGCCGCGTTGGACGAAGGCGGGCGCTGTGATGGCATCGTGTTTCGCATTCCAGCGGCTTTGGTAGACACGGAGGCAGACTTCATGTGGCGGCGAGAGATGTTCTCCGGCGCCTATCGGCCTATTTTCTTAGACGTTGATACCCCGCAGGGCGTGGTGAATGCCCTGACTTTCGTCATGGATCAAAGCAATCCGCGTTATCGTCCGGACATTTCCAAAGCAGAGGCGGCCAGAATGATCGCCATTGCTGAGGGCGATATAGGACCGAACTTTGAATATCTGGATCGGTTGGTAGAGAACCTTCACGCGATGAGCATTGAGGATGAGGATATGCGAGCGCTTAGAGATAAGGCAGCCACAATTCGCGTGGGGCGGATCTAGGCGGTCTACAAATCTCAAATTCACTTTACTTGTCCGCTTGCGAACACCAAAAGGCGCATTAATGCCTGTTTAGGGCTGGCTGCGGTCGTTACTGCTGATAGGGCGAAGACTCGCTACTCCACTGGGGTCCTGACCCTAAATTTCTCTAGGCGCTCTGCATCAACACATACAGCTTTATCCAATCACTACACTCCTTGATTTCTCACGCGCCAAAGCTTTCAAAAACTGCCAAACACCCCCCTCAAATTTTCACAAAAAGCTATGGCTCTCAGGTTCCTTCTTGAACGTGATGGTTTTACTGTTACCGCTTGTTCCGACGGCGCTAAGGCCGTCACCACCGCTTGCAACATGCTCTCCAGGCATTGTTATTCCTGATATCCGGCTTCCGGGCCGCAGTGGATTTGTGATTTGCTTGATATGCAGGTCGGCCCCGATCTGACCCAAACCCCAGCGCTAATGCTTACTGCAACAAAAACCACCTCGGGAATGCGATAGATCGGCAGGCTCAGGGCCGCCATAACCATTGACCGTCAGACCAATATTGCGTTTCACCGTTAGTCTTCGCGCAATGCTGACCTTAGCTCATAAAGAACATCCAATGCTTCCCGCGGTGTTAACTCATCTGGATTGATTTCCGCCAACAATTGGTCTGACTGAGATAAACCTGCCGGCTGCTGTGAAACCGGCGTGGAGGGCGGCAAGCTGAACAGGGGTAAATCATCTATCAGCCGTTTTGTCTTTGCACCGCCATCGCGCTCGCCTTTTTCCAGTACCTCAAGAATGCCTTTTGCACGGGCCACCACGACCTCTGGCAATCCAGCCAGTTTGGCCACCTGCACACCATAGCTCCGATCCGCAGAGCCTGATCGAACCTGATGCAGGAAAATCGCTTCGCCTTCCCACTCCCGTACGGCCATTGTTGCATTGGTTAGTCCGGCAAGGCTTCCTGATAAGGTCGTAAGTTCATGGTAATGGGTAGCGAACAAGCCCCTGCACCGATTGGCGTCGTGCAAATGCTCTAACGTCGCCCAAGCGATTGACAGGCCATCATAGGTCGCGGTGCCTCGGCCGATTTCATCCAAAATCACCAAAGCACCGGGGCCCGCTTGATTTAAAATGGCAGCTGTTTCCACCATTTCAACCATAAAGGTCGACCGCCCGCGCGCCAGATCATCGGCTGCGCCAACGCGGCTGAATAACTGATCGATGACACCGATATGGGCCGATGCCGCTGGGACGAAAGACCCAATTTGAGCCAGCAGTGCAATTAACGCGTTCTGACGTAAGAATGTCGATTTACCTGCCATGTTAGGACCGGTTAGAAGCCAGAGCCGAGGATTGTCATCTTGATCAGAAAGATCACAATCATTTGCCACAAACCCGCTTTCGCCGGCGCTAAGCAAGGCCTGCTCAACAACTGGGTGCCGCCCGCCCTCAATTCGAAATGCGCGGCTGTTGTCCACTATCGGACGCGCCCAAGTTTCTGAGTTTGCAAGGGCGGCAAGGGCCGCGCTAACATCAAGTTCTGCCAAAGCCCGCGCTGTAGCCGCAATTTTTGCGCCCACTTGCAGAACAGCATCGCACAACTCGTCGAATATCCGTAATTCGATTGCCAGCGCTGCGCTGCCGGATTCCAATATCCTCGATTGCAACTCTGACAGTTCAGTCGTCGTGAACCGAACGACATTTGCCAGTGTTTGGCGATGTATAAACGTCTCGTTTAAGGGTGCTGCCATCATCTTGTCAGCATGAGAGGCTGACGTCTCGATGAAGTAACCCAGCACATTGTTGTGCTTAACTTTTAGCGTTGGCACACCTGACAGGTCACGATATTCAGACTGCATGCCAACAACAACGGTTTTACCTTTGTCTCGCAAAGTCCGCGCATCATCCAATGCCAGGTCATATTCAGAAGCTACAAAGTTACCATCACGGGCCAACAGCGGTGGCTCCGCGACCAAAGTGCGCTCCAGCAGGGCGATGATCTCCTCATGCCCGGTTAGGTCCATTCTGGCATCGACGATTTGAGGGAGGTCACTATTGACGAGTTGCAAGGATAGAGCGGCACCTTGGGATAGCCCCGTTCTGATCGCAATCAAGTCCCTCGGTCCCCCGCGTTTCATTGCCAACCGGTTCAGTGCGCGTTCGATATCAGGAACCGCGCGCAATGAGGCTCGAGCATTGTCACGCAACGCGGCGTCATCGGCAAAGAAAGACACGGTATCCAGCCACGTTGCAATTTCAGCTGTGTCTGTTGATGGGCTGGAAATTCGCGCATTTAGCAACCGCGCGCCGGGGCCAGTTAGTGTTCGGTCAATTGCATGAAGCAATGTTCCATCACGTCGACCTGAAAGGCTGCGGGTCAGTTCAAGATTCTGTCGGGTCGCTGCATCAATGGCCATACGGCCGCCAATCGCCTCCTTCACCGGAGGGCGCAAAAGGGGTAGAGCACCTTTTTGAGTGATTTCAATATAATCGGCGATGGCGCCTAGCGCCGCGACTTCGACCCTCGTGAAACTGCCAAAGCCATCCAGGCTGCCAACCCTATAAAGGGCCTTTAGGCGAGCCTCTGCCGATGCACTGTCAAATGAGGAGGCTGAAAGTGGGGTGGCCGTTGCACCAAGTTCCTCAATAACGGACAGCGCCGTGCCCGCATCGACCGTAGAGGGGCCGATTAGAACTTCGCGAGCCGAAATTCGCGCCAGCATCGGCCCTAAACTGGTTTGCTGCGCGGGTGCGACGCGCATCTCTCCGGTGGACAGATCACACCATGCCAATGCAGCATCGCCGCGAATTTCGGCCCACGCTGCAAGATAGTTGGCACTGCGGGTATCAAGCAACGCCTCCTCAGTTAACGTTCCTGGCGTAACCAGTCTTACTACATCACGTTTAACAACCGCCTTGTAGCCACGCTTTTTGGCCTCTGCTGGGGTTTCGAGTTGTTCACAAACTGCAACGCGAAACCCTTTACGGATGAGCGTTAGCAAATAGTTTTCCGCCGCATGGACGGGTACGCCGCACATGGCAATGTCTTCACCTTCGTGTTTGCCACGTTTGGTAAGCGCAATATCCAATGCAGCCGCCGCTGCTACTGCATCATCAAAGAACAGTTCATAAAAATCGCCCATCCGATAGAACAACAATGCCTCTGGATAGCGGCCTTTAATCTCCAGATATTGTGCCATCATCGGAGTGGTGTTTTTTGAAACTACTGGCTCGTTCACGCTTGCCTCTTGTTCATCTTGCCTGACGGCCTTTTTGACTGCGCTATGCGGAGAGGTGTGGCAGATCAGTTAGGTAGGGTAGTTTTTGACGCGCCCGCAAGATGTCTTCTTTGTTTATTGTCGCGAAAATCAGGGTTTCATCTGTGCCAGCCACAGCGTGGGCGGTTCCGTCCGGTCCATCTATGCGACTACCGCCCAGATAGGTAAAGTCGCCTTCAGTTCCAGCATGATTGGCATAGACAACAAAAAACCCATTTTCAAAAGCGCGGGTCGGGACAATTTTTTCAGCAACAAATGACCATTCCGCCTTCAGCGCAGTGGGTACAATCAAGATTTCCGCCCCGTCTTTCGCTGCTGCACGTGCGATCTCCGGGAACTCTACTTCATAACAAATGATCAGTGCGACTTCCCAGCCCATGTATTGAAACCGCGTGAATTTGTTGCCTGGGATGAAGGCGCTTTGTTCGAACGCGCCAGGCAGTGCTTGTTTGCGGTGATTTGCAAGATCACCTGTCGGGCTGATTACCTTGGCGGCATTGTAAATGCCCTTCTCTGTACGCTCTGGGTACCCATAAATAATGGCAATTCCGGCTTTGGATGCAATGTCCGACACGCGCGTCGCGATGACGCCGTCCGAAGGGATCGCCCGATTTGTGATATCATCGCCGATATTATAGCCGGACAAATATAACTCTGGTGTGACCAATATCTGCGCGCCGCTGGCGGCAGCCTCCTGCGCAGCCCGTGCCAGATGGCTCAATCGTGTCTCAATATCTTGATCCGCAGCATCAGCTTGGAAAACTGCTATTGTCAGCTCTAACATTATAATCGTCCAGAAAAGGCCCAGATTGCGCTAGCGGCTTGCCCCGCTCGCACCCTATATACAAGCCATGACGAAACGCGGCTACCATCATGGCAATCTGAAATCGGCTTTGGTCGATGCGGTTTTGTCTCTCATCAATGAAAAGGGACCAAACGGATTTTCGTTTGCCGAGGCCGCGCGCCGTGCTGGTGTTAGCCCTGCCGCACCATATCGCCATTTCCGTGACCGCGACGACCTAATAATTGAAACAGCCCGCCGAGGATACGAGCTGTTTTCCGCAAGGCTAGAGGCCGCCTGGGATGAGGGCCGTCCGACTGCTTTATCTGCATTTGAACGTGTGGGGCGTGCCTACTTAGGATTCGCCAAGGCCGAACCCGCCTATTTTGCAGCGATGTTTGAAAGCGGGATTTCTGCTGACGATGAACCAGAGTTGCGGGCCGCCGCTGATCGGGCGTTTCGGGCGCTGCATCGTTCCTGCGAAGTGTTGGCTGACAAATTACCACCTGATCGCCGCCCACCTGTTTTGATGATGTCCTATCATATATGGGCTTTGACCCATGGTGTTACGGCACTTTTTGGTCGAGCAGATGACAGCCGTCAGAAAACCCCTATCACGCCAGCCGATCTGCTAGAGGCAGGGGCGGCGATTTACCTTCGCGGCGTAGGTTTTTTGCCAGACGATACCTGAGTAAAAATCGCAAATTTTTTGATATGAAAATGTTGACTTAGGCGAATTTGCACCCATCTATGTAAATGTGATTAACATTAACATCCTAACAGCAAGGAGTGAACTACAGTGAACCGCGTAACGGAATGGATAACTCAAGCGCGAGACTGGTTGGACGAGCGGGGCAAGCCCGCATGGATTGCAACGATGGTCTTGGGATTCGTTTTTGTCTGGCCCGTGGGGCTGGCAGTTTTATTCTACATGATATGGAGTGGTCGTATGGGTTGTAGCAAATCAAACTGGCGCCGGGATCGTTCTCGCGTAGCTGCTGGAACTGGAAATGAAGCCTTTGATGAATACAAAGCTGATACCATGCGTCGGCTGGAAGAAGAGCAATCTGCTTTTGTCGGGTTTCTTGACCAGCTTCGCCGCGCCAAAGACAAAGCTGAGTTTGATCAGTTTATGAATGACCGGGGAAAAAGCGACGGCGACTTGAAACCGGCAGCATAACCATACCCCAATAAATGAGCAAAACGGGCGATCGACAAATAAGGTCGCCCGTTTCTTTTCGTTTTTACTATATTAAACGCTGAAAAATTATTTTGGGCGTCGTATTGCTAGGGTACGAATGATTCGGACTGCGAGTGACTTATGTTTGTAAACCGCGTTTCTTCCTTGGTTTTAGGGTTTGGTGCCTTGGCACTTACGGGTTGTGCCACAATGTCGTTGTCAGAAACGGGGGCGTCAAGTTCTGACCGCGTCGCTGTATCCCAGACCGGCGACTACAGCGTTTTAGATTGTACCGGTCTTTTGGCGGTTGCTGATCTGGTCAAGTTGCGACTGGACTTGGCAAGGGCTGCGGGGCAGCCAACCAACCTTCTGGCTGTTCAAATGAATCAGGTGGCAAAACAAGGTACGGCGCAAAACTGTCCACGTGTTATGCAGGTTGTTGCTGATGCGGGGAATATTGCTGCTTTCGAAGGCATTGCCTTCAACTCAGGCTCTTTGCCGGTTGCTGAAACCGGACTGGCCGAACAGCCGGTGGCCGTCGCCAGTGAGCCGGTAACTCAAGTTGCAGCAGTGCCGAATGAGCCGATTGTTCCTCAACCAATCGCACAACAGCCGACACCTGCACCACGGGCAGTATCCACCACAAACGCTCCGATTCTCTTGGGCGAGACAATCATCGCGTCGACAGAGGGTGAAGCGTCGGCAATTCTGCAGAATTCAAATGTTCAGCCAGTCAGCGGGGGTAAGCTCCTTCAGGTCGGCACATTTTATGATCCACAAAACACCAAGGCAGCGCTGTTCTATTTCGAGGCTCAGGGGTTTAATGCGCAGTCACTGGCGGGTAGCGCATCTGACGAAAACCTAAGGCGTGTCGTCCTCGGTCCCTTTGCTACAGCGGCTGACTTGAACCGCGCAGTAACCGCTGCGGCAGAGATTGGTTTGATCGACTCTTTTGTTGTAACTGAATAATCTTCCAAATTCGTATTGACGCAGCCTGCGGCGCGCCGTAAACCGCCGCCAGTTGCTAAAGAATACAACCTATCTCGTTGTGGAGGGGTGGCAGAGCGGTCAAATGCAACGGACTGTAACTCCGTCAGGGAAACCTTACGCTGGTTCGAATCCAGCCCCCTCCACCATTTTCCTCGTAAGCACCAGAAACCCTTATCCATCCTGAATGGGAACACCCTTTTGTGTTTTCCGGCTCAGGCAATACTGTATCCCGTTTTCTTCCGGCATTCCGGCTGCGCTCGGAAGTATCGCTAAAAATTCAATCAGCCAAACGGTTCTGATGAGCATTCGCAACATGCCCATTATAAGCAGGATGCTGCACGGCTATAGCGTTCTGCGTTTTGCCTGAAATACCCTGCATTTCCCTAGACCGCCCGCAATCGTCTTGCATCAAAATAATGCCACCCAATCAGGCCAACCGCGAAAACTACGGCCCCCACATGGATCAGTTCCGGTCGGGTTAGAATGGCGACAGCCGTTGCCAGACGCACAGTAACCCAGAACGCTGACAGAGGTTTAGCATCATAGGCAACTAAAGCGCTAGCCACGAGGTACAACGCCAGCAACAGCCGCACGAGCAACCATAAAAGCGAGCTGAGTTCGACGCCATTCTCATACCCAGGAAGGGGGGCTTTGGTCGGGCTGGAAGGGTCGATTAGCGCCTGATCAATCAGCAGGATTTCAGGATAGAACGCAAAGACAAAGGGGATAGCAAACATGACGATCCCTGACTTAACTGCGCTAAAGCCCGTTGCCATGGGTTCTGCCTTGGTAATTGTCGATGCAGCGAAGGCTGCTAATGCCACAGGCGGCGTGATTGCAGATGCCACAGCGAAGTAGAAAATGAACATATGGGCGGTAAAGGTTGAGATGCCGAGTCCGATCAGCAGCGGGCCCATCAACAAGGCGACGTTGATATAGGCCGGTACCGCTGGCATTCCCATACCCAGCAATACAGCCAAGAACATGGTAATAGCCAAGGCGATAAACTGGAAATAGACCGACCCGCCGTCGCCAAGATTGAATGATAACAAAACGCCCAGCACGTCAACGGCGACAAATTTTGACAAGCCGGTGAAGTTTAGACAGACATCAATGACCGTCACGGCCAGTAACATCAGGTAAAGCGTGGAAATCGTGATCCCCGCTTCGGCCAAAGCATCCACTATTTTGCGGGGTTTGGCACGAAAATCTTTGTCAAGGAACAGAAGGACCGCAACAAGTGCGGCTGCCCACCAACCTGTCGCCCCGGCATCGCCAGCCGCGTTTTGGTAGATTTGTAAAACCCATGGAAGTGACTCAACCGAACAGCGATCACCTTCCCAAGTAGCCTCTGCACCGAACAGCCACCCCAAAGCGCCACAGCCCACCAAATCCTTTGGCGTCAACAGCAAAAACAAGATCAATAGGATCGGCAAGAAAATCTGGCAAAGATGAAGGACATCTTCGCGAGAAATGTACATGTCCTCGGTTAATTCCCCGAATGCTTCGATGCCCTGCTTACGCGATTGAAAACTCGCGCTTAGGAATAGGCAGACAAAATATGCAAGCGCGGGCAAGGAAGCCGCAACGATAACGTCGCCATAGGGAACGCCGGTCATGGCTGCAAGGATAAAGGCGGCAACACCCATCACTGGCGGCATGATTGACCCGCCGGAGGAAGCTGCCGCCTCCATCCCGCCGGCAAAAACCTTGCTAAAACCGCGTTTGATCATCATCGGGATCGTCAGTACGCCGGTTGAAAGAACGTTCACCACCGGCCCGCCGGTAATGGTGCCAAACATAGCAGAGCTGACAATCGCAGCATGGGCTGGCCCGCCACGCAGATGCCGGGTCCAGCGGAACGCGATTTTGATCAACGTTTGCCCGCCCGCAGATTTACCAAATAGGGCACCTAAGATGATGTAGGGAAAGACCATATTCATGATGACATTCATGAAACGACCCAAGATACCGGAGGCATTATTCACAAGCGCGTCATGCACATTGGGAATACCGTCCAAAAAGGTTCGCGGCTCTCCGCCCAGTTTTGTCATCAAGTATTTGTTAATGTCGTCTGGCCCGTGAAAATACCAAACAAGGACAGTTCCAATTGTATAAAGCGCAATCGCAATCGAGACGAGAACGAGGGGCAAGCCCCAAACTTTGATATTATAGCCAAGAAAAACGAGAATTGCGCTGCCCACGATTACCACCAACCATACGCCGGTTGTCGACACACATTTGGGGTCATCTACAGTATCAGGTACGGGCAAGCCCATAAGTTCTGCAAATTCAATTTCTGCACGCAATGTCTCAGCGATAATTCGGGCGCGTTCGCCGGTATAGGCGTCAATCAGGCAAACACTGTCAATTTCGATGAGATAAGTTACTGAAATGGCTGCGGCTGAAATTACCAGCGCAACGTCCATAAAAGCGCCGAACCAAGCGCGGGTTGTTCCACGCCACGCCCGCCACATCGAGTGTTTTAGCATGACGATCAACATCATGATGAGAAAGGCAAGCGGGTAAAACCATTCGGTTGAGAATGACCGGGTTTTGAGTTTTTCCACCCCCGTAAGCCCACGCAACAGTTCATCCCACCCCGGAATCACAGGTGTGCTGTTGATTATACCGATGGCGATAAAGATCAGCGCTAAAACGTATACGGCCCGGTTTGGGAACACAGAGTCAGCAGTTTCGCGGTCTGGTGTATCAGACATGGTATACCTACAGCCCTGAGTGGATATAATGGGCGCCACTGCAAGAGCGGTGCCCAATTTTCATTTGCAGAACAGATTAGTTGCCAACGGCACAATCATCGAGTGTGTAACCAGCTTCACGCCATGCACGAGCAGCACCTGGGTGATATTTGACTGGGTTCGCACCGCACATTCCCAGCATTGGGTTGTCAAAGCCGACGCCGTTGCCATACGGCGCTTTTGCCTTTAGCGCATCAATCGTATCGACGTAGGCAGAAACCAAATTATAGACTAGTTCCTCGTCCATATCTTTGTGCACAACATCGCCGCCAATGGTGGCGAGCGCGCGGAATTGATCGTCTTCTGAAACGAAAGTCCAGTCCTCACCCATGGCTTCTTGAACTTCTGATAGAGGCATTAGTACTGAGGCACTGCCTGGCGCTTTCATGTATTTCTGCATAGCGGCGCTTTCGTAGTTTGCCTTGGGCATTGACCAACCAGTGACCTTGCCTGCGGCGCTAAGCGTTGTCAGACGGCTGCCCGGGAACAGTTCTGGCAGAACAACAACATCTGGCTCGCCACCTGAAATGGTTGAGGCGGCCTGCCCCCAATTAGCCTGCATACCTTCGTAACCATCACCGTCTTTCAAGCCGGTGATTAGCTCGATCATAGCCCTAGCATTATTCAGGGCGCCCCCGCGTGGTGGGCCGTTGAATATCTTGCGGCCTTTTAGGTCGTCCCAGCCGTCGACACCCTTGGCGTCAAAGGCATAAAGGAAAAAGATACCAAGCGTGAAAGGATAGATCGCTCTTAGGTTTCCGGCCAGTTCAGCGCCTTTTTCTTTACCAAGTGAACCATATGGCCCAACACCACGGCTCATCAGAAATGGCAAGATATGCGGAGCGCTAGCGATGTCTGTTTTGCCTTCGGCGACATTCTGAAGCGAATTGGTCAATGTCTGACCATCTGCCAACTGAATGCTGGCTATACCCCGTGTCCCGGCAATCTCAACCAAATGGCTTGGCGCTAAATGGGTGGCACCGCCTGGACTTGCTGTTTCAGCCGTTAAGTTTGCCTGCGCAAAAGCGCCGGACGTCATCATGATCGCTGCTGCCGCAGTCGCCATTATATTTACCGGTTTCATCTTTTTCCTCCCAGATAGAGTTCCGTTTTGTCTGTTGGGGATGTTTTCTGAGACCACTTGGTGCGCAGATACTACGTGCTATTGTTTTGTCTATACCGTGGTCGCTTCGTCTTCCCTCGTTATTGTTGATGTTCCAATGTCTGCGTTATTATCTTCGACCAGCACTTCTGCCGCGTCATTCATCGTACCCACTAATCGTTTGAAGTCTTGAAAATCTTGCGGGTCCAACTGGTCTGTTACTGTTCTCACCATTTTCTGAGCCCGAGGCCAAATCCGCTCAAAAACCTCCACACCATTTGGTGTGAGTGACATAATCTTTCGCCGTTTGTTTTCAGGGTCATCGCGTCGAGTGATCAGCCCCTTTTCCTCAAGATTCGTGGCAGCCCGACTGCCATGAGCGGGATCAACTGAGGTGCGCCGTGTTACATAAGCAAGGTGGCAGCTTCCGAACCGCGCAATTGAAAATAGCAATCGCCATTCAAGAAGTGGAAGATTCTCATCCCGCAATACATCGCGCGTCATAGCGCGTTGAACTTTGGTTGTGAAAGCAATCGCACGCACAATGATAAAATCATCGACATGCTCAGCCGGAATGAGTGCTTTATGCAAGCTACACCTCCCCAGATTCGCTTGCCCTGTCCAGCTAAACAGTATTGGCAAGTGCAATATATGGCAAGCGCAATATAAATAGATAGCTTTGGGATAAGATCATCCAGAAAGACAGCCTTAGCCAGTATACAAAAAAATAGATGCAGCGAATAATTGCCTGCCGACAAGGTGCACAGCTAAAAACAACAGGCGGAGTGGCCGAACCTTTGGACTAGGCCCTTTTTTCCTATTCAACGTTTTCGGCAAGTTCTTCTAGTACTTTCATCGCGTCCTGCTCTCGCCCCAAAGGCACAAACAAATGATCGTGAAAGAAACCAGAGACAGGATTTACGCCCATGTTATGTTTCGCTAGCTCTGATGCGATCAGGGCTATAAAACCGACCGCCTCAAGCGAAGAATGAACATTCAGAGTGATCATTCGGCATGGAAACTCGTACACAAGATGATAGGCCTCAGCCTCCGCTTGAAGGACGATTAAAGTTGTCCCCTCTGCTTCCCGAAAAACCATTCGCGGTTTTAACCCGGCTGGGCAGTCAGAATTTGGCAAGGTGACAAATACAAAAACTCCATCAACAAGCTTTGCCGATAGGGATTTGATCAGGACGTTCAGATTCAATTCGCCGAGCATAAAAGCGCCCCTTTCCGGTTACTGCAGATTCAATATCCTAGGCCGTGCGCCCAGATGTAAGCAAGTTAACGGCAGTTAAAAGAATGATAATTAGCGGTAGGTTTCTTGCGATCCTTTCTCGCCATAGCGGTGCGTTCTAATCGATTATATCTGCATCATTCCTTCCTATGTGCGCATACCTCTAAGCTGTGCAGTCAGCCACAACAATTCGGCGCTCTTCACAACGGGCACCAACCCCAAACCATGCCAGAACATTCCAATCACAAGAAGTTTCCGGCGGGCCTAAAAAACAATATGGACCTGTCGCGGTTTGCGACTGCGGTCAACCTGCCATCGTTGGCCTCAATGTTCCTAAAATACCTACTCAAGTGCTCTGTTTTCCAAAAATGCGGTGCTCTTTTTATTGTTAACGTGTCTCGGCGCTATATATTTGAACGTTCTGGGTATCTCGATATGGCGCGGAGTTTCCTGGGGCGTTGACTTTAAAACTGAAACCATAGGTGACGCACAAATCCTGCGCCTTTTATTCAGTACCGGCTTTCTGGTTGCAGCAGGTGATCCCAAAACTATTGTATTCTTTACAGCGCTTTTCCCTCAGTTCCTTCGCGTAAATGAAGCGGCCTTTAGCCAGATGGCATTGATGGTCATACTCGCAAGGGTAATCGCGTTTGTAGTTGCAATGATATAAGCCGTACCGGCTCGCAACTGAGGGCAATGAATATATCTCAGGCCGTTATGAAATGGATCTACAAAGCCTCTGGTGGCATGTTTGTTATTAGTGGAACCGGGGGGCAGAATCACGAAGCTAATGCGCTTTCCTAACGTTTAAGGTCGACATTCGCCCATCTGGAAATGGCCCTCAGAATGCGGTTTCAACCCACCATTCGCCACCTAACAGTACCAATTCCAAACCAATAACCGCGACACACCAGTTAAAATCTGGTAAACAGAAAACACGAAATACAACAATATCAACAACTTACAAGAAATCACGCACGCGTTACGCTTTGATACGCTCCAACTACTCCACCGCTGCAATCAACTCCAAAACCACAGGCCCGATCCGCTCCACCATCACTGCCACTCCCTCTGCATTCGGGTGCACCCGATCCGCCTGAAACAGCTCCGGCCTTTCAATCATCCCTTCCAGAAAAAACGGGTCAAAAATCGCCCCATGGGCTTCTGCCAATTTAGGATACATCGCATCAAAATCGGCCTTGAATTCGGCCCCAAAATTCGTCGGTGCCTTCATCCCCACCAACAAGGTCGGCAAGCCCGCCGCCCGCGCTTTTTCCAGAATCCCATCAAGGTTCATACGGCTCGAAGCAGGATCAATCCCCCGCAACAAATCATTCCCGCCAAGGGCCACAATCAACGCATCTCCGCCCCCTGCCAGCGTCCATTCAATCCGCGCCAACCCACCCGCCGTGGTATCACCGCTGACCCCCGCATTCACCAGCGAAACATCCGCGCCATTTTCATTCAGCCATCGCTCAAGCTGAGGCACAAATCCATCTTTCAAAGGCAGCCCAAACCCCTGAGTCAGGCTGTCCCCCAAGGCAACAATTTTGATCGGTTCAGCAGCGGCAATTGACTGCGGCACGACGGAAATCGCCGTCATCATCGTAACAAGGCCAATAACGGCCTTGCGCAGCATGCCCCCCGCCCCATATCGCTGTAAGCGTCCATTCATAACCGCTGCATCCATCTTGAAAGTCCATTCATGTCAAATTCTGCCTTCCACCTTACAGATGTGCATCTAAGTTTGACCAGCAAGGCCGGACAGGTCGATATTTTACGCGGCATCGACTTATCCGTTGATCAGGGCGCGTCGGTTGGCGTGATCGGCCCGTCAGGCTCCGGCAAATCATCCTTGCTGATGATCATGGGCGGGC
>JBMYPG010000029.1:0-26148 GCA_049600095.1 Pikeienuella sp.
CGCCTTGGATCGTTTGGTGCACTTCGGACACTGGATTACACCACCGATGATGCCAAAGCGGTTTGATACCCATTTCTACATTGCTAGCACCCCATCAGACCAAACTGCCGAGCAGGATGGGCGGGAAACCACCGAGGCAATGTGGATTACTCCGCAGGATGCGTTGGAAGCTGAGGCAGCAGGCACCGCCACCATTGTCTTTCCAACCCGGTTAAACATCAAACGCCTAACACTGGCGCAAACAGCCGATGATGCCATGTCCAAATTTTCAAGAATGTCAGTACCAACTGTCATGCCTGAATTGTTCAAAGATGAATCTGGCTCTCCATGCTTGCGGATACCAGAGGTTGAAGGCTATGGCCTGACTGTTGAGCCACTTGGCAAGCTTATGAGTGTTGCCAAGAGCCAACCAACAACCAGCTAACCGTCGTCCATCCGATTGAACGCATCAAGCGCTGCGATTTTGTAAGCTTCTGCCAGGGTCGGATAATTGAACGTATTCTCTACGAAGTAGTCCAGCTTGCCCTTCAGGTTCAGGACAGCCTGTCCAATGTGGATCAATTCAGTCGCGCCCTCACCCACAATATGGCAACCAAGTAAACGACGGGTACGAAGCGAGAAGATCATCTTCAGCATCCCGTTATCCAGCCCCATGATGTGCCCACGCGATGTTTCGCGGAACCTTGCGATGCCGCATTCATAGGGGATGCCGCGTTCCACCACCTCAGCCTCAGTCATGCCGACGGTTGAAATTTCTGGGACGGAATAGATACCATAAGGAAAATATTCGGGCGGTGACTGCATCTTGTGTTCAAAAGCGTGACAGGCTGCAATTCGCCCCTGCTCCATTGATGTTGAGGCCAGCGAGGGGAAGCCAATTACATCACCAGCGGCATAGATATGCGCGGCTGCCGTTTGGAAGGTCACTGGGTCTACACTCAACCGCCCACGGCTATCAGTTTTCAGCCCACATACCTCAAGGTTCAACGATGCCGTCGCCCCCATCCGCCCGGCGGCGTAAAGTACCATTTCCGAATGCAGTGTCCGCCCATCTGATAGCTTTACCGCACAACCACGGTCAGTTCTTTCAACCGCATCGACCGAAACGCCAAAACGTAAGTCAACGCCGCGATCACGTAGTTGATAGGTAAAATCATCGATCAAAGACCGATCAATAAAATCCAGCATCGTTTGACGCGGTTCAACCAACGCGACCCGAACATCCAATGCGCTGAAAATCGTGGCATATTCAACGCCGATAACACCTGCACCGATCACGGTTATTGACTTGGGTAGCACGGGTATATCCGGCGCACCATCGCTGTCAAAAATCGTCTTGTTGTCGAAGGGAATATTCGACGGCCGATGGGGCGACGTGCCAACTGCCAGCAAAAACCTGTCAGCGGTGAAAGACAGCGTTTCCCCCCCATCACCAGTAACGCTGATCTCCTGCGCTGAAGTAAACCTTGCTTCACCGCGCACGGTGGCAACCCGGTTGCGGGCGAACTGATGTTCCAGAACCTCAACCTCATGCCCCAAAGTGATATGGAGTCTGGTGCGAAGGTCATCGGCGCTCAGGTCTTTTTTCACCCGATATGCACGGCCATAAAAGCCGCGTTCTCGCCAACCGCTCAGGTTTAGTGCGGTTTCACGTAGAGTTTTTGATGGGATGGTCCCGGTGTGAACGGAAACGCCACCAACCCTGCGGCCCCTTTCAACCACCAGAACGTTTTTTCCAAACTTCGCGGCCTGAATAGCTGCACGGCGACCAGCTGGGCCACTGCCAATAACGATGAAATCGTAATGCTCCATTGCGGTGATCCCCTGATAACACCCGGAAAGCGTTAACTCCAATAACAGAGCATCCGGGTTCTGCTTGTCTAAATTCCGCCGGGTAAGAACCCAGAGGCGACGAAAGCGACCTGTTTCGCCGTTAAATCCGGCTTGAACCCAGCCGTCAGGCAGGTAAGGGTCGGCCCAATCCTCAGATTCATGCGAAAGGCGCGAACATGACCACGGGCGGCGAATTATTGGTGCAATGTCTGGAGGCGCAGGGCGTCGACCGTATTTTCTGTGTACCAGGTGAAAGCTATCTGGCGGTGTTGGATGCGCTTCATGATGCCAGCATTGATGTCATAAACGCACGCCAGGAAAGCGGTGCTGCCATTATGGCAGAGGGTGATGGCAAAATGACGGGTCGCCCCGGCATCGCCTTTGTCACGCGCGGCCCCGGCGCGACCAATGCTGCTGCGGGTGTTCATATCGCCAAGCAGGACTCCACCCCGATGATCCTGTTCGTTGGTCAAATCGGGCTGGACATGCGTGGTCGAGAGGCTTTTCAGGAGGTTGATTATCGCCAGACATTTCGCGATTTGGCGAAATGGGTGGAGGAGATTGATCGCGTAGACCGCATTCCAGAAATCATCAATCACGCTTGGCATGTCGCAATGTCAGGTCGCCCCGGCCCCGTGGTCATCGCATTGCCAGAGGATATGCTGCGCGAGGTCGCGACGGCACAACCCGGCCCAAGAGTAGAGGTTGCCGCCCCGGCGCCCACGCCCACAGCCATCACGGACCTGTCCGAAAAGCTGCACCGCGCGGAACGCCCGGTGATGGTGCTTGGTGGTTCACGGTGGGATGAAGCATCGGTTGAGGCGGCGCAGGATTTTGCCGCCCGTCATGACCTGCCTGTAACAGTGACATTCCGCCGGCAAAACCTATTCAATCATGAGCACCCGAATTATGCGGGTGATCTGGGCATTGGCCCGAATCCGGCCCTAAAGGCATTGGTAGAGAATAGTGATCTTTTGCTGGTTATCGGGGCACGGTTATCTGAAATGCCGAGCCAAGGTTATGAATTACTGGAATTTCCGAAATCTCAGATAGAAATGGTTCACGTGCACTCCGGCCCTGAGGAATTAGGTCGTATCTATACGCCTGATCTGGCAATCAACGCGACGCCGGGTGCATTTTTCGAGGCTGCTAATTCCATTAGTTCACGCAAAGATGCAGGCGCAGCGAAAGCCGCGAACAATGCCTTTGCCGAATGGAATGGCACCCCGCCATCCACCCCCGGTGCTGCGGAAATGGGTCCGATAATTGCCCACATACGCGAAACCTCCCCGGATGCGGTGATAACCAATGGCGCCGGCAATTACGCAGGCTGGATTCACCGGTTCTGGCGTTTCCGGTGGTTTGGGCAACAGATCGCCCCGACTTCCGGCTCTATGGGTGCCGGCCTGCCTTATGCGGTTGCGGCCAAACGCCGTTGGCCCGATAAAGAAGTCATCTGTTTCGCCGGTGACGGATGTTTTCAGATGACCAGCCAAGAGTTTGGCGCGCTGGCACAGTATGATCTGCCTGTCATCGTGCTTATCGTAGACAACGCTGCCTATGGCACCATCCGCATGCATCAGGAACGTGATTACCCAACCCGCGTGTCAGCCACCAAACTGGTAAACCCCGACTTCGCCGCCCTTGCCCGCGCCTATGACGGTCATGGTGAAACGGTGGAAGAAACCGCCCAATTCCCCGCCGCATATGAACGCGCGCGGGACAGCGGCAAACCTGCCATCATCCACATCAAAACAGATGTAGAGGCGATCAGCCCGACGTTGACAGTGACAGGACTGCGGAACCGCCCAAAGTAAGCAGCAAGCACAAAAGAAAAAGGCCGCCCCGAAAGGCGGCCTTAAGTGAACACTGTCCCCCGTCGTATGACGGCATGTTCTTATGCTTTTAGAGTAGCTGTTCTGCCACAGTCTGAAGGTCATTCAGACGCTGGCCAGCGGCCTGACGGTTGTCGTCGCCTGCTGCTTCTACTGCGCTTGTCGCTGCTGCGATTTTGGCGTCGAGGAATTCACGGTCCAGCGCAGAGCGCTCAACTGCTTCCTCAGCCAACACAGCAGTGCCCGCAGGTGAAACTTCGGCAAAGCCACCAGTGACGAAATATTCGGTGGTGTTTGAACCATCGGTTACTGTCACCAAGCCAGGGCGCAGGGTGGTCAGGAATGGTGCGTGGCCAGGCATCGCGCCCAGATCGCCTTCCATACCCGGAATGATCACCATGTCCGCTTCGCCTTCGGCCAGCTTACGCTCTGGCGAGACCAGCTCAAAGGTCATTTTGTCAGCCATATTGGCCTCCTGATCCTAAAAACCGGCGCACCTGACAGTGCGCCGGAAAGACAGAGCTTACGCAGCCTCAGCAGCCAAACGTGCAGCTTTTTCGAGCACTTCGTCGATGTCACCAACCATATAGAAGGCAGCCTCTGGAAGGTGGTCGAATTCACCGGCACATACGCGTTTGAAGCTGTCGATGGTTTTTTCCAGTGGAACCTGAACACCGTCAGAACCGGTAAATACCTTCGCAACATCGAATGGCTGAGACAGGAAGCGCTGGATCTTACGGGCACGTGCCACTGTAAGTTTGTCTTCCTCAGAAAGCTCATCCATACCCAAAATGGCGATGATGTCCTGAAGCGCTTTGTACCGCTGCAGTGTTTCCTGAACCTGACGGGCAACCAAGTAGTGCTCTTCACCGATCACTGATGGATCGAGCAGACGAGAGGTTGAGTCAAGCGGGTCAACCGCTGGGTAGATGCCAAGCTCAGAGATGGCACGTGACAGAACGGTTGTCGCGTCCAAGTGAGCAAAAGACGTCGCAGGCGCAGGGTCGGTCAAGTCATCCGCAGGCACGTAAATCGCCTGAACTGAAGTGATCGAACCTTTGTTCGTTGACGTAATACGCTCCTGCAAAGCACCCATGTCGGTTGCCAGAGTTGGCTGATAGCCCACAGCAGATGGGATACGACCCAAAAGCGCAGAACACTCAGAACCGGCCTGTGTGAAGCGGAAGATGTTGTCGACAAAGAACAGAACGTCAGTACCAGACTGATCGCGGAACTGCTCAGCAAGGGTCAGACCCGTCAAAGCAACACGCATACGAGCACCTGGAGGCTCGTTCATCTGGCCGTAAACCAGTGCCACTTTAGAAGAGGTCAGATCGTCTGGCAGAATAACGCCTGATTCAACCATCTCGTGGTAAAGGTCGTTACCTTCGCGAGTACGCTCACCCACACCGGCGAAAACCGAGTAGCCAGAGTGCACTTTCGCGATGTTGTTGATCAGTTCCATAATCAGAACTGTTTTACCAACACCCGCACCACCGAAGAGGCCGATTTTACCGCCCTTCGCGTAAGGGGCAAGCAGGTCAACAACCTTAATACCAGTAACCAGAACTTCTGATTCAGTCGCCTGGTCCACATAGTCAGGTGCGTCCTGGTGGATTGCGCGGCTGTCAGATGCGTCAACAGCGGTACCGCCGTCAACTGGTTCACCGATAACGTTCAGAATACGGCCCAGTGTGGCATCGCCAACTGGCACTGTGATTGGTGCGCCTGTGTCGGTTACGGCTTCGCCGCGAACCAGACCTTCGGACGCGTCCATCGCAATGGTACGTACTGTGTTTTCGCCCAAGTGCTGAGCAACTTCCAGCACAAGGCGCTGGCCGTTGTTGTCACACTCAAGTGCGTTCAAAATTGCGGGCAGGTGGTCGTCAAACTGGACGTCGACAACAGCGCCGATGACCTGAGTGATTTTGCCGTTCATGCTCATGATACGTTTCTCCGAGCCGGTCAGAGCGCTTCAGCGCCCGAGATGATTTCGATAAGTTCGTTGGTAATCGCAGCCTGACGTGAGCGGTTATACTCAATTGTCAGTTTGTCGATCATGTCGCCAGCGTTCCGGGTAGCATTGTCCATAGCAGACATCCGCGCACCCTGTTCCGAGGCACCATTTTCCAACAGCCCGCGAAAGATCTGAACCGCAATATTACGCGGCAGCAGATCCGCGAGGATTTCATCCTCGTCAGGCTCATACTCATAGGCTTCGCTAGGGCCTTCGGCGTCTTCAAATACAGCGGGGATCAACTGCTGTTCAGTCGGTATCTGGCTGATAACCGATTCAAAGCGGTTGAAGAACAGGGTCGCTACGTCAAACTCACCCACGTTGAAACGGGCAAGCACGTCGTCAGCAACGCTCTGCGCATCACTGTAAGCAAGGCGTTTAACCGCAGACAGATCTACGTGGCCGATGAAATACTGCTCAAACTCACGCTTAAGCTGCTCACGGCCTTTTTTGCAGACAGTCAGGATTTTCACGGTCTTGCCTTCTTCGATCAACGCATTGGCACGTACACGCGCCATTTTTGCGATCGAAGAGTTGAAACCGCCGCATAGACCACGTTCAGCAGTCGCGACAATCAGCAGATGCACCTGATCAGATCCGGTGCCTGCCAACAGTTTAGGCGCTGTAGCAGAACCAGCCGCGCCGCGCGCAAGGTTGCCGAGAACGGCATCCATACGCTCAGCGAAAGGCCGGGCAGCCTCTGCCGCTTCCTGCGCACGGCGCAGTTTTGCGGCAGCGACCATCTGCATCGCCTTGGTGATCTTCCTGGTCGAGGTGACCGAGGTGATCCGATTTTTTAAGTCCTTGAGGTTCGCCATTGGGTCGAACTCCCCCTTGGCTTAACTCAGGCGAAAGAGGCTGCGAACGTGTCGATCGCAGCGCGGATTTTGGCTTCGATATCGCCTTTGATCTTCTGATCATTGTCGCGAATATCGTCTAGCATGTCCTGATGAGCACCACGCAAATGGGCCAGCAAGCCAGCTTCGAAACGGCCAACAGCATCAACAGCGATACCATCGAGGTAGCCGTTAGAGCCCGCGTAGATCACGCAAACCTGCTCGGCGTTGGTCAACGGTGAATACTGTGCCTGCTTCAGCAGCTCTACCAAACGGGCACCGCGGTTAAGCAGGGCCTGAGTAGACGCATCGAGGTCAGAACCGAACTGAGCAAACGCAGCCATCTCACGATACTGAGCCAGCTCCAGTTTGATCGAACCAGCAACTGATTTCATCGCGTTTGTCTGTGCTGATGAACCAACACGAGACACTGAAAGACCGACGTTAACCGCTGGGCGAACACCCTGATAGAACAACTCAGTTTCAAGGAATATCTGACCGTCGGTGATTGAAATCACGTTGGTCGGAATAAACGCTGAAACGTCGCCGCCCTGGGTTTCAATGATCGGCAGAGCCGTAATTGAACCGGCGCCATGCTCTTCGTTCAGTTTCGCTGCACGTTCCAACAAACGTGAGTGAAGATAGAAAACGTCACCAGGATAAGCTTCACGTCCAGGAGGACGACGCAGCAAGAGTGACATCTGACGATAAGCAACAGCCTGCTTGGAAAGATCATCATAAACGATCAGTGCGTGGCGGCCATTGTCACGGAAGTGCTCAGCCATCGCGCATGCAGAATATGGTGCGAGGAACTGAAGCGGTGCAGGGTCAGATGCGGTCGCAGCGACAACAATGGAATATTCCATCGCGCCGGTTTCTTCCAGTTTCTTCACCAACTGCGCAACGGTTGACCGTTTCTGGCCAACAGCAACATAAACACAGTACAGTTTCTTGCTCTCATCGTCGCCGGCAGCGTCGTTGACAGATTTCTGGTTCAGGATGGCGTCAAGCGCAACAGCGGTTTTACCAGTCTGACGGTCACCAATGATCAGCTCGCGCTGGCCACGGCCGATTGGAACCAAAGCGTCAACCGCTTTGAGGCCAGTCGCCATCGGTTCGTGAACCGATTTACGTGGCATAATGCCTGGTGCTTTAACTTCGGCGCGAGAACGCTTGGACGCGTTCAGCGGGCCTTTGCCGTCGATCGGGTTACCCAGACCGTCAACAACGCGGCCCAGCAACTCATCACCGGTAGGAACGTCAACGATGGCGCCGGTCCGCTTAACGGTGTCGCCTTCTTTAATGTTCCGGTCATCGCCGAAAATCACGATGCCGACGTTGTCAGCTTCGAGGTTCAGCGCCATTCCCCGGATACCACCGGGGAATTCAACCATTTCACCAGCCTGACAGTTGTCGAGGCCATAGACGCGTGCAATGCCGTCACCGACGGAAAGTACGCGGCCGACTTCGGCGACTTCAGCTTCTTGGCCAAAATTCTTAATCTGCTCTTTTAGGATCGCAGAGATCTCAGCAGCCTGGATGCCCATCATCCGGCCTCCTTCATAGCGGTTTGCAGGGAGGCGAGTTTCGAACGGACCGAGCTATCGATCATTTTCGAACCCACTTTAACGACCAGCCCGCCGATTAGCGCGCTGTCAACGGTTACGTTCAGTGCGATATCCGCACCGACGGTTTTCTTAATTGTCTCTTCCAACGTAGCAATCTGTTTCGCTGTGAGCGGCTTGGCCGACACAACATCCGCAGACGTAACGCCACGTTTTGCAGCCAACAATTCAGCAAAAGCTGAAATTGCCTGCGGCAATGCAAACAAACGGCGCTTGGACGCCATCAGTGCAATGAAGTTAGAGACAGGAGCGCCGATTGACATTGCCTCACAGACCTTAGCCATTGCATTGGCCTGGTCTTCGCGACTGACAATCGGGCTTTTAATCAGATTGGCGAGATCATCACTCGCCGCCAACGCTTCGCTCAACTGGCCGAGGGCACCCTCGACAGCATCCAAAGCGCCGCTTTCATCCGCGAGCTCAAAAAGCGCCGTGGCGTATCGCCCGGCGATTCCGGCGGAAGCAGCTGCATTATCGCTCATTGCGACCCCTTCGTCGTCACCGGTCTGCGGAACGCACCGGCTTTCCATCACCATCAAGGGCTGTACAAGTAACTGCCCCTGAAAGTCGCGCTGTGGGTATCACAGGCCTGTTTGATTTTGCAATGGTTGAGTGACCCTGTGCTCTAGGGTATTTTTTCTTATATATCAGTGGCTTAAAAATTGGCGAGACCGCGTGACGCAGGCTAAATGGCGCTTTTTTCTCATTTTTCGCCGTATTCCACCGATTCCCCGCGTTTTCTAAGCAACGCAAAACTACCCTTTTGAGTAGTTAAGAAAAATCCGCAGGGCGATTATCCGCTAATTTTGCGCATTAACGACTCTAGTGGGCCGCGTTTAAACCGACGAGACCACAGAAATGCGCCAATGGCCGCCGCTGCACAGAAGCTAATTGACCAGGTAACCGCTTGGTCGCCCGTGCCGACGCCGATCAGCCCCAATTCCTCCATCAGTCCCATGCCGATATAGATGTGCGCGATATATAGGGTCAGTGTCATCCGGCCAGCGGGTGCAAAGAATGCAATCAAGCCTGCGCGCGTAAGGATCTGGGAGAATCGCAGGCATAACCCGGTTAGGAGGCAGGCCGCGCCAATCCCGCTGACGATATATAATGGCCCCGGTGGGATAGGCGATGTCTTGGCCATATCCAGCAGTTCGGGTGCAACCAGTGCCAATGGATAGCTGAGCGCTGCCGATATAATCTCTGCCACGATTATCAAACCGCCGCCGATGATGATCAGTCGGTTTTGCACCCGAATCTTAAATAACCGAATTCGAGCCAACCAAAACCCAATCAACATAAACGATGACCATGGCAACAGCGGGTGCCAACCATTGAACAACAAGTTCCGAAAGAACCCTTCAACGGTCCAGAAATCAGTGTAGGTATAAGTCGCCCAGTCCCACCCGGCATCATAATCCAGCACCAGCATTAAACCCACGTACAGGACATTGATGGCAAAGATGGCCGTAAACAGAACGGTGGTTCTGGATCGGAATAACAGCGCGCATACCAGAAAGTAGAATGCGTAATAGTGCAGAATATCTGCATCAAAGATCAGTGTATTTGCCAGCCCGATCACCAGCAGAAACAATGCGCGCATGATGGTCAGCGGCACAATCCGGCGCATGTCCATCTGTTTTGCGGCTAACCCAAGGCCAAGGCCCGCCAGCACAACAAAGGATGCTGCGGCCTTACCCTCAAATATCGAAGAAATCCCGCCTTCGGCGGTCGGTGCCAGTACGATGTGGAAATTGACCAACACCATACCAACAAAAGCGACGAAGCGCGCAAAGTCCAAGCCATCAAGGCGCGTGGACTTCGCATCTGGTTTTGCAATCCGCTTGTTGTTTTGCAAGACGCTGCTCATTCGATCGCTAGTTTCATACAGGACAGTCATAACGACCGGTCAGTGCATAAATGGCGCCAACCTAGTGTGATTTCTAGCAAATGTTGAGCTAATACCCCAGAAAACCGGGCTTTTAGCCAATACCCGCCTCAGCCGCGATCTGAGCTTTCGTTTTGCGTGCGCGTTCGGTTGCTGATTTCAACTGCCCGCATGCAGCCATAATGTCCTGGCCCCGCGGCGTGCGTACCGGGCTGGCGTATCCGGCCTTGTTCACGATCTCAGCAAAGGCTTCGATTCGATCCCAATCAGACCGTTCATATGGGGCACCGGGCCATGGGTTGAATGGGATCAGATTGATCTTGGCCGGGATGCCCGCAATCAATTTCACCAAACGCCGCGCATCAGCATCGGTGTCATTCACGTCCTTCAGCATCACATATTCAAAGGTGATGCGCTCAGAGTTTGAAAGGCGTGGATATTTCCGGCAGGCATCCAACAGTTCCTGGATGTTCCATTTCTTGTTGATTGGCACCAGCTTGTCCCGCACGCCATTCGTTGGGGCGTGAAAGCTGATTGCCAGCATGCAGCCGATCTCTTCGCCAGCGCGCAAAATCTCTGGCACCACGCCTGAAGTGGACAGCGTGATACGACGGCGTGACAGGCTCAGCCCCTCTGGGTCCATCGCGATATGCATCGCATCGCGGACGTTATTCAGATTATACAGCGGCTCGCCCATACCCATCAGAACGATGTTGGACAGCATCCTCTTTTGCACGGCATCATGGCCCCATTCGCCCAAATCATCGCGACAGATCAGAATTTGACCAACGATTTCAGCGGGGGTCAGGTTGCGAACCAGTTTTTGAGTGCCGGTATGACAAAAGCTGCACGTCAGCGTGCAGCCAACCTGAGATGAGATACATAGCGTGCCGCGATTTTCCTCAGGAATATAAACCGCCTCAACCTCATGCCCGCCTTCGATGCGCAACAGGTATTTGCGTGTACCATCGGTTGAGATTTGATTGGTAATAATCTCTGGCCGTTCAATTCTGAAATTGTCAGCGAGCAAGGCCCGAACGCTTTTTGAAAGATTGGTCATCGACGCGGGGTCGCTGACACCTTTCATATAGATCCAGCCCCAAATCTGGTTAACCCGCATGTTCGCTTGCTTTTCCGGAATGCCAGCCTCGATCAACGCAGCACGCATACCATCCCGGCTCATCCCAATCAGGTTAGGCAGGCGACCGGGCACGGCCATGCGCGGGATAACGCGCGCCTCTGGCGTGATCGGGGTCTGATTATCGGCTGGTGCGGTATCGGCCATCGGGGCCTCCTGACAAAAAACAAGCGCCCCTCCACCAGTGGTGGAGAGGCGCGTGCTATAGCATATTTGGCGCTTATTTACAGATTTTGCGTGCTTCGTTCAATGCTGCGGTGAACCCGCGTAAACTGAACGTATCAACAGTGCGGGTTCCACGGGTGGAAACGCCGGTAATAACTGCATCAGCACCGCGCTTTAGCGCGCTAACCAAACGGTCATCGCTGGCGGCGCTATCGGTCCATGCTTCTTCGCCATCGGTAAACATCTCATAGGTCTTGGTGCCGACCTTTACCTTGACTGAACTGCTTTTCTTATAGGGATAACCACCGGCCATCATGACCTGATTTTTAATCCGGTCACCGGGCCACATGCCAACCATAAGGTAAATATCACCGCGATTCACGTCGACGGGGTTGCCACCCCTTGAGGCGGTGGAGGTTTGCGGGCGCGATACAATCCAGCACATCCGGCTGGCGGCCTCACCCTGCTTAAAAACGCTCCAATCTTGCTTGCGCGCCACTGCATCGCGCGCCTGCGCGAAGGCGCTTGTCGCGCAAAGGGCCGCAATAAACGCGCCCAATACAACCAGTTTTTTCATGCCTGCTCTCCGATTGAACACTCGATTGAGGCTTTGCCGCCCCTTATTGTGGGTTCGTTCAGGCCGGATGTTAAATCAATGTATCGTGTTACGCCAGCCTTCAAGACCCCCGGTTACGCAACCAAAGCACAAAAGGGTGGTGTTTATCACGTAATTGCGGCACTGACTGAAACGCTTATGCAACCGCCGCGAAAGGAATAGCAATGACAAATCCGGTTTTGGTCGAACGCCACCGCGGCACGTTCATTGAACGGTCTCATCGAGGTCGAGTCGCCATCGTTGATCGCACCGGCAATTTGGTGGCCGCCATGGGCGATGTCACAACACCGTTTCTGCCCCGGTCATCTTGCAAGATTATGCAGGCCGTTCCGATGGTCGAAAGCGGTGCTGCGGATGCAAACCGACTAACACCTCAATTATTGGCTTTTGCCTGTGCATCCCATCAGGGGTCATTTACCCATGCTGGTTTGGCCAATGGTTGGCTGAATGAAATGGGCCTGACAGATGCAGACCTGATGTGCGGCGTACAATTACCCGGCGACCGAACCACGCGTATGGCGATGTGGGACGCCGGTGAAAAACATTGCCAGCTTCACAACAATTGCTCTGGCAAGCATGCGGGCATGTTGTGCCAAGCATTGCATATTGGTGCCCCAACGGCAGGGTACATTGACATTGACCACCCGGTTCAGGCGACAATCGAACAGGTGAGCGCGGAATTAGCGGGTGAAGATACAGCAGGATGGGTCGCTGATGGATGCTCTGCCCCGAATTTTGCGCTGTCATTAACTGGACTTGCACGCGCAATGGCCGGGTTTGCCGCGGCTGAAACAGCATTCACTGGCGTGCGCCGCGATGCTGCCATTCGACTGCGCGATGCGATGGCCTCTCACCCCTTTGAAATCGCTGGCGAGGGCCGCGCCTGTACTGACCTGATCCGGGCGGGCAATGGTTCGTTCGTGGTCAAAACCGGTGCTGAAGGTTGTTTTACTGCCATTTTACCAGAGCAGGGCCTCGGCATCGCGTTGAAAATAGATGACGGTGATACGATGGCGGCGAACACGACGATGGCAGCACTACTAGTTTCACTCGGAGCACTTTCAGCGGACAACCCGGCCATCAGCAAATGGCTGACTCCAAAAGAGGTTAACCGGCGCGGTATGGTCTGTGGCGGAGCGGCGGCGACAAAAATGATAACCGAACTCACTCTTTCTTAACGCACCGACCTTACCCTACGTCGTGTGGTGTAGGTGTTTTATTGGAGTGTGTAATGAACAAGTGTATTGTTCGATTGCAGACCGCTGATGCGGCCTGTGTGATAGATCATGAAGCAATGTCAGCGTTAAGGGATGCCGTCGGCGCGGATGCTTTTGACGAAATCCTGGAGGATGCTTTGTTTGAAATAACCGAACGTCTGTCGCGGATTGAACGGCTGGCTCAGCAAGGCAAATTCGCAGCAGTTGGCGCAGTGGCCCATGATGTCGTGGCCGTCGCAGGCCAGATCGGCATGGCAGATGTCAGCCGGGTAGCGGCGTCGCTGGAATATTGCTGTTTGGATGAGGATGAAATCTCTGCCCGCGCTGTTTCCGAACGATTGGTCAGAATTGGCGGTGATTCACTTATCGCTGCGGCAGAGGTTAGTGTTGATCTGGCAATTAGCGCTGATAGCGCATAACAGTCCGAACGAAGCGCATGTTTTCGGCGGGTCATTCTCGCCGAAAACATGGCACGGCCAGGCCCATTGTGGCCGTTCTACATTCAGCTTTACATTCGCGGCGGCAAGCGCAATTTTCGGAGCATCGAATGGAGACGCCGATGAACCCGAAATTCGCCGATATAGATGCTGATGCTATTCCGTTACGGTTGGTTGAGACCGTCGAGTGCGACGAAATCCTGGAAGCGCTGGACGAGCCCCAACGCGATTGGGCGCAATTGCATGGGTTTACCGGTCGGCTGGGCCAAATCGCAATCCTCCCCGATGGGGCAGGTGGCATTGACGAGGCACTGTTTGGTTGGGGCGATGCGGCTGCGCGGGCGAAGCGACGTTTTGCCATCGCGGACTTTGCCGCCAATGCGCCCGCTGGCGTATGGCAGATTGAATCGCCAATGCGTACCCGCGATGCAGAAGAAGCCGCGCTCGGCTGGCTTTTGGCTGCTTATCGTTTTGACCGTTACCGCAAAACCACCCCGCAAAAGGCGCAATTGATTGCGCCAGAGGGGATTGATGCCGGTCGGATTGAAGCCATCGCAACCGGCGCGTATCTCGCGCGTGATCTGATCAACACGCCACCGAATGATATGGGTGCCGCTGCGCTAGAGGAAGCAGCGCGTGAACTGGCTGATACACATGGCGCCGCGATCAACGTGACCACCGGCGACGATCTGCTCACCCAGAACTTCCCCATGATTCACGCCGTTGGCCGCGCCGGGCCAGATGCGCCCCGATTGATTGATATGACGTGGGGCGATGAAAAGGCTCCAAAAATCACGCTGGTAGGCAAAGGCGTTTGCTTTGACACTGGCGGTTTGGACCTAAAACCCGCCGCTGGCATGAGGTTGATGAAAAAGGACATGGGCGGTGCGGCCAATGTTCTGGCGCTGGCGCATATGGTCATGACCCGCAAACTGCCCGTTCGCCTGCGTGTTCTGATCCCCGCAGTGGAAAACAGCGTTTCCAGCACGGCATTCAGACCCGGCGACATTCTCACCTCTCGTCAGGGGCTGTCGGTTGAAATTGGCAATACCGATGCAGAGGGTCGCTTGGTTCTGGCCGATGCGCTGACGCTCGGGTCAGAGGAAAAACCTGATCTGATGATCAACATGGCCACGCTAACCGGCGCTGCCCGTGTGGCAATGGGGCCGGACCTTGCGCCGTTCTTTACCGATAGCGACCAACTGGCCACTGACCTTTCGACCGCGGCCGATTATGTGCGTGACCCGCTATGGAGGTTGCCGCTGTGGGCACCCTATGAGGATGACCTGAATTCTCCGGTCGCTGATTTGGACAATGCGCCGGCTGGTGGCTTTGCCGGGGCGATTACCGCAGCATTGTTCCTGCGCCGCTTTGTCGGCACGGGGATTAACTGGGCGCATTTCGACATTTACGGCTGGACCCCAGCGGCAAAACCGGCACGCCCCAAGGGCGGTGAATGCATGGCGGCACGCGCTGCCTTTGCAATGTTAGAGGCGCGATATGGCTGATTATGATCCCCGCATCACTCCGGCACGGCCAGACCTCGCGGCATTTCGGCTAAAGGGTCAGATTGAGGCAGATGTATATGCCAGCGGCCAGCCAATGTACGTATCCGTACCCATGGCACCCATGACTGCTTCGCCCGATGCTGAGGGGGAAATGACCAGCCAGTTGTTGTTTGGGGAGCCGTTCAATGCCTTGGAACTTGAGGGTGGCTGGGCCTGGGGTCAGTCTGAGGTTGATGGCTATGTCGGCTACATTCCCGATGTCTGCCTCAGCCATGCTTCTACCTCGCCGCCGAGCCATCGCATTATAGCGCTTCAGGCTCTCATCTATCCCGACCCGCAATTGAAATCCCGCCCGGTCGGTGCCTTGCCCTATGGCGCACTGGTGACGATGACCGGGGTTGATAATAATTTTGCATCGCTAGATGTCGGCGGCTGGGTCCCAGTCAACGCCTTGCGACCCGTGTCAGAGCCTGCGCCAATGTGGGTTACTACGGCCGAACGCTTCAAAGGCGCGCCTTATCTCTGGGGTGGGCGGTCGCCTGCAGGGTTCGATTGTTCCGGTCTTATCCAAGTGGCGCTTCAATCCGCTGGTGTGGAATGCCCGCGTGACAGCGATCTGCAAATGGCTGCCTTGGGTCGCGAAATTTCGCAGAATGCCCAGCTAAGGCGTGGCGACATCGTGTTTTGGAAGGGTCATGTTGGCGTTATGATCAGCCCGACAAAATTGCTCCATGCCAATGCGCATCATATGGAAGTCGCCGAAGAAACATTCGAATCTGCGCGCGCCCGTATTGCTGAAAAGGAATTTGGTGAGATTCTGATGATCAAGCGGATCACGCAATAGCGCCTTTTTATTGCCGTCACCTCTGGTTAATATACCGCTAACGAGGGCGAAAGCGCCCCGACAATACAGGCAGTGCCGATACTAGCAATCATTCCAAATGATTGGCGGCGCAGGATACGGGCGGATAAATTCATGAATCGAACACTTGTGAAGGTGGCGGCGATGACCCTGACTTTGGCGGGGTCCATGACATTTGGCGCAGGATGCACTGTGACAGGTGCCAATGCTGAAACAACATCAGAAGCAGCGCCCAGTTCATCCCCTCCGCCAAAGCAACGCCCTGCCCCGCCGGATTATGCAGGATTTGCTGATTGGCAGGCAGCCTTTCGCATCAAAGCATTGGGCGAGGGCATTTTGCCCAAAACATTCGACAATGCCTTTCAGGGCGTCAGCCTGAATGAAACCGTCATGCGGCTGGACAGCAAACAGCCGGAGTTTTCCCGCCCGGTGTGGGAATACTTGGACAGCGCCGCATCGCCTAGCCGCATAAAGGATGGCCAAGAGAAAGCTGCAGAGCACGACCGAATGCTCCGCCTGATCGCAACTGCTTATGGTGTGGATGCCAAAATCATTCTGGCCATCTGGGGGCTGGAAAGCGCCTATGGCCACAATTACGGCTCCATCCCTGTGATCGAAAGCCTCGCGACTCTGGCTTTCGAAGGTCGCCGTCGGGTGTTTGCTGAGGAACAGTTGCTGGTCGCACTTCGTATCCTGCAATCGGGCGACGTTAGCCCATCGCGCATGGTTGGTTCGTGGGCAGGTGCAATGGGACATACGCAGTTTATCCCAACATCTTATCAGCAATATGCGCAGGACTTTGACGGCGATGGACGCCGCGATGTGTGGTCGAAGGATCCGGGTGATGCCCTCGCCTCTACTGCCAATTACCTAGCGCGCTTTGGATGGCGGGCAGAGGAACCATGGGGTGTGGAAATCCGCCTGCCCGAAGGGTTCGATTATCGCCTCGCCGATCAGGCCATCCGCCGCCCGGTTGCTGACTGGCGCGCCATGGGCGTAACGGCCCTGACGGGAGAGCTGCCTGATCACGGTGAAACTGCCATTCTGCTGCCCGCTGGCGCACGCGGCCCGGCCTTTGCCGTGTTCCATAATTTCCGCGTCATCAAACGCTATAATAACTCAACATTCTACGCGATGGGTGTTGCCCTGCTGGGGGATCGTATCAAGGGCGGCGGACAGATCACCGCTGAATGGCCACGGGGTGATCGCACTTTGTCTCGGACAGAGAAGAAAGAGATGCAGCAACTACTCACGTCGCTGGGTCACGACACCGGTGGCGCAGACGGCCTGATCGGCCCCAACAGCCGCAAAGCAATCCGGTCATTTCAGGCTGCGCGGGGGATGACACCCGATGGCTATGCCGATGCAAAGTTTCTGGACAAAGTGCGCGCCGCCTCTGGGGGCTGAGCATTCTGTCAGAGCAGCATTCGCCTCCGGCGGGAGGTATTTAGGGACAAAAGATGGGGGGCGAGAGCCGCCCCCCAATTGCCAACTTATGCCGCAATGATGTTGTGCTCTGGCCCATAGGGGAAACCAGTGATATTTTCAGCCGTCTCCTCACCAATAACCAGAATATCATGTTCACGATACCCACCAGCGCCTGCTTGGCCCTCGGGGATCGTTAGCATTGGCTCCATCGATACGACCATGCCCGGTTCCAGCACAGTATCGATGTCCTCGCGCAGTTCCAGCCCGGCCTCGCGGCCATAATAGTGGCTCAGCACGCCGAATGAGTGGCCGTAACCAAAGCTGCGATATTGCAGCAGGTTTTGATCGGCAAAAAACCGGTTGATTTCGGCTGTGATGCCCGAGCAGGTCGCGCCGGGTTTGATCAGGCTGATGCCCAGTTCATGCGCATCAACGTTGGCCTGCCAGATGCGCAGGCTTTCAGCATCGGGTTCGCCTACAAACAACGTCCGCTCCAACGCGGTGTAATAGCCGGAGATCATGGGGAAGGTGTTTAGGCTTAGGATATCGCCAGATTCCAATGCCCGCATCGTCACCGGGTTATGCGCACCATCGGTGTTCAGGCCTGACTGGAACCACACCCAGTTGTCGCGCATTTCGCTGTCGGGGTGAGAGCGTGCAATCTCCAGCTCCATCGCATTCCGGCCTGCCATGGCCACGTCAATCTCTCGCGCACCAACGCGGATTGCATCACGCACAGCGTAACCGCCTACATCGGCAACACGGGCACCTTCGCGGATCAGGGCGATTTCCTCGTTCGATTTGATCATCCGCGATTGCATGGCAGCAGGGGCGATGTCCACCAGCTCTGCATTCAGCGCGGTCATCAGCCGATCACGCATTGCCAATGTCAGATGGTCGCCTTCGATGCCGACACGGCGCGCATTACCGACCAAAGAGGCAACGGCGGTTTCATAGTTATCCCGCTTCCAGTCAGTGTAGACGAGGTTTTCAGCATGGCTACGCCGCCAAGGTTGGCCAGCGTCGATCATGGCGGACACTGTTGTTGAAGTGTTCTGATCAACAACACAGGCATAGGGTCGACCGAAAGCGCAGTACAGGAAACCGCTGTGATAATGGACGCCGTGCATGGATGTCAGAACAACGGCGTCCAGATCTTGCGCAACCATGATGGCCCGCAAGTTCGCCAACCGACGCTCATATTCAGCAGCAGAAAAGATGGATGGCGCTTTGTCGCCATTGTGAAAGGCCAATTGGCCGGGACGAGTGGTAGAATCTAGCATTCCGCTATTCCTTAAATGATCCCCGGGTGGATCACCGCCCGGGATGAAGACCATCCGGGCGTTCAGGATACGGAGAGGGCGTTAACCCCCGGCGCCTCTTTCAAGGAGTGACGACGCCATCGTCACATGCGCTGCGATGTGAAGTAGAGCAAATTGAATACGTAAACTATTCCCGAAACGAACATTTCCGGTCGATTTCAGGCGAAAGAGGCGACAATCCGCTCTATGTTAAAAGTGAAAATTGAATGGAGGATCATATGAGCAGCGAAACTGGGGCCGATATTGGCCTGATCGGTGCGGGCGTCATGGGCGCTGCACTGGCGCTGAATTTGGCGGAAAAAGGCTATCACGTTGCCGTCGGTGGACGTGGGCAAGGCAAAGTACAGGCCTGTGCTGCCGCCGCGAAGGAACAAAACCTGAAGGGTAAAATTATTCCCTGCGCGGATTCTCGCGAATTGGTCGCTGCTATCCGCCCGCCACGCCCGTTTCTTTTGTTGGTTCCGGCTGGTCAGCCAGTTGATGATGTGATCGCTGATCTGCGCCCCCTGATTGGTCGTGGCGATCTGATCATTGATGCTGGCAATGGCAATTTTCACGATACCCGCCGCCGTACTGCTGATGTTGAGGCTGATGGCTTTGCTTTCCTCGGCCTTGGTGTTTCTGGTGGTGCCGAAGGCGCGCGGCATGGCCCCGCAATTATGGCAGGTGGTTCGCCTGCATTGTGGTCCCGTGTGGAACGCCCGCTAAAGGACATTGCTGCCAAACATAACGGCGAGCCATGTTGCGATTGGTTTGGTCCTGATGGCGCGGGTCATTTCGTTAAGACCATTCATAACGGCGTTGAATATGCCGATATGCAGATGATTGCCGAGGTTTATGGCGTCATGCGCGATGGTTTGGGCATGGAAGCCGCCGAGGTGGCGGAAGTGTTCAATCGTTGGAACCAAGGTCCGCTTGGGTCTTATCTGGTGGAAATCACCGGTCAGGCATCGGGCGTTATGGACCCAGACACCGGCAAACCATTGCTTGATGTTATTCAGGACAAGGCCGGTCAAAAGGGCACTGGCCGTTGGTCTGTGATCGAAGCCCAGCATCTGGCTGCCCCTGCTGGCGTGATGGAGGCTGCGGTGATCGCCCGCAATCTGTCAGCCCGCAAGGAAGAGCGGGGGGAAATGGAGGCGTTGTTTGGCGCGGCACCACAGGCCCTGTCCGGGGCGTTAGGTGACAAAGCCACTGCGCTTAATGCGCTGGAGCAGGCGCTAATCGCCGGTAAAATCGCCTGTTATGCGCAGGGTTTTGAAATCTTCAAATCTGCTTCGGCCACGTACAACTGGTCACTGGATTATGCTGCAATCGCACGTGTTTGGCGTGCGGGCTGCATTATCCGCTCAGTCTTTTTGGATGACATCGCCCGGGTGTTGGGTGAGCAGCCAGATTCCAACCTGATGGCTACGCCGTTCTTTGCTGACCTTATGCGGACCAATCAGGCGGGGCTGCGTAGTGTTGTTGCGACAACGGCCACCCACGGCCTGCCAACACCGGCGCTTAGCTCTGCTCTCAGCTATTTTGACATGAGCCGGACAGCGCGAGGCACTGCGAACATGGTGCAAATCCAGCGTGACTGGTTCGGCCATCACGGGTTTGAACGAGTGGATAAAGACGGCGGCGGGTACCACGGCCCTTGGGTGTAGGGCATTCTTCATCATCTGAAAACCCGCCCCCAATGCGCGAATACCCGGCTTGGGGGCGGATCATGGTTTCAGAATGGCAATGAACGCCGGACGCGGTTACTCGCAGTCAGCCGGTGCGACTTTCTTAATAGCCTTCATGACCTTCTTCTTCATCGCAGACTTCTCCGCCTTCTTTTTCGCCAGTTTTGCCAATTTTTTCTTTTGCATAGCATCCGACGGATAGTCGTTGTGCGATACAAAGGACTGGCCTGTTGAATTTTTGCAGCATTCTTTCTTGAAAGTTACAACACGGGTCAGGAAGATACCCACCGGATAAGTATACCAGAAATTGGCGATCTCTTCGCCTACATCAAACAATTCCCCATCGAATTCGCGGGCTTTGCCTGCACGAATGTCCAACTCTCGCGTTTCATATTGAACCCGAACAAAGACTTGCACGTCATGGCACTTTCGGGATTTGAACCATTTGTCCGGGAGCAGCCGATAGTCAATTTGTTTCGCCTTTGCACCGGCCTTTTCGGCCATCGCCGCCATGACCGCTGATAGATTATCACCTTGCTCTTTCGTCAATGCATCCAGCAATCGCGCTTTTTGCGCCTTTTTTAGCGTCTTCTTATGGACCTTCGGGCGGATGACCGAAATCGTTTCGCGGCTTACAATGTTCAACCGTGGCAGAGTGGCCTTCTTGCCGTCACGTTTGCATTTGCTTTCAAAAATCAAATGATCCGTTGATTTGCTTTTGATCAACCGACCGGTTTTGAACGTTACATCGCCAATAATTAGCGTTTTCATTTTCATTCTCCTTTTCCGCAATTCGAAAAGGATATCACAAAAGTGGCCGTGACCTTACCCACATTTGCGAGAGCATTTGGGTGAGAGCGCGAACGCCCCCACCATCTTTGTTCCAAAATTCCTACGATGATTGCCTGTCAAACGTCATCGCCACCAGTAAATGCGCGGCTACAGCACCTGATCCAGTGCAGCCTCAACCGAGGCAACGGCACGGTCTACGTCATATAGTTTATCTAAGCCAAACAGGCCCAAACGGAATGACGAATATTCAGTGCCTTCATCGCACTGAAGCGGCACACCGGCAGCGATCTGCACGCCAATCTCTGCGAATTTTGCACCGGTTTTAATGTGCGCATCGGTCGTGAAGCTAACTACAACCCCCGGTGCGCCAAACCCTTCGGCAGCGACTGATTTCACGCCACGTTCGGCCAGTGCGGCCCGCACGCGGTTGCCAAGTTCCCACTGTGCCTCGCGCAGTTTTTCAAACCCATAGTCCTGCGTTTCAATCATGATATCGCGGAACTTGCGTAACGCGTCGGTCGGCATGGTGGCGTGATAGGCGTGCCCGCCAGCCTCATAAGCGTCCATAATGCCAGCCCATGCCTTTAGGTCAGCGGCAAAGCTGGTTGATGACCCTTTGGCGACCATTTCCCGCGCCCGGTCATTCATCATCACCAACCCAGCACAAGGTGACGCAGACCAGCCCTTTTGCGGTGCAGAAATCAACACATCGACGCCCAGCGCCTTCATATCCACCCAAGCGCAACCAGATGCGATGCAGTCGAGCACAAATATGCCACCAGCATTATGTGCCGCCTGCGCGGCAGATTTGATGTATTCATCAGGCAAGATCATGCCCGATGCGGTTTCAACATGCGGCGCAAACACCGCCGATGGGCGTTCTCCTGCGATGCGGGCGGTTACTTCTTCGATAGGTGCGGGGGTAAAGGCAGCCTGCGGCGCATTCCCGGTGCGCTGCGCCACCATCACGGTTTCATCTGACGGGATGGAACCGGCGGCGAAAATCTGGCTCCAGCGATATGAAAACCACCCGTTGCGAATGACCAGAGCACGTTTGTTGGTGGCAAACTGACGGGCAACAGCCTCCATCGCATAAGTGCCGCCACCGGGGATGATTGCCGTGTGATCCGCGTTATAAACGTCTTTCAGGATAGTAGAGATGTCACGCATCACCCCCTGAAAGCTCTGGCTCATATGGTTCAATGACCGGTCCGTAAAAACGACCGAAAATTCCAACAGACCATCCGGGTCAACATCAGGTAACAAAGCGGACATTTGCGGTCTCCTCACCGTTCAAATCATTTCAAAACCAGTTACGCCGATTTACGCGCATTTTAATATCGAAATGAAAGGCGGATTGCCGCACACTAGGACCAGTCAATGTGACAAACGTTAGAATCGGGAGCCTTCGCGCATGACTTGCGTTTTCGTTCAAATCCGTTGCCATCCGGGCAAAACATATTCAGTGGCAGAGGCGATCTATGACCGGGAAATCGTTTCGGAGATGTTTTCGACCAGCGGCGATTTCGATCTGCTGATGAAGATCTATATCCCCGAGGGTGCAGACGTTGGCAAGTTTATCAATGATAACCTGCTGGGGATTGAAGGCATCGCACGGTCGTTGACCACACTGACTTTTAAAGCGTTTTAAGTTAGTTCTGCGCCAGCCATTCGCGAGCCATCGAAGTCCATCCCTTTGGCAAACCATGGCCGCCGTCATGTTCGCGATAGCTTAACCCGCCAGCGCAAGAAGACCATTCGCGCTGGCGCCAGTCGCCCTTTGCATCAATCGCATCGGGCTGACTGCGGCAACCATGGGATCGGCGGAAAAGCCCGAGCGTTTCTTGCACACTACCTTGATGCCAATCGCGGATTGAGCGTCCTTCAAAAGGCACCTGTTTGTCGGCAAAGCCATGAAAGTGCAGCGCCCGCTGCACCATATCCGGACAGATTTCCGGATTCGGGCGGCGTAGTGCACCTGCAACCGAAACGACGGCCCTAAATTTGCTGCCGTGATAACAGCCCATCATCCATGCCATCGATCCGCCAGCCGAGAACCCGGCAACAATCAAAGCGTCCTCATCAATGGGATAGGTCTGTTTCACGTCCTCCAGCACTGCAAAAGTAAGCGCCATGTCATCCCGCAGGTCCTCAAGATCAGGTCTAGCGGGCCACCCCCGTACGCCCGAACCGGCACGCGGTGCGCCATTTGGGGCGATGAGCAGCCACCCACGATCAACAAAATCAACTTTCAGGCTTGCAGACCGCATCGCGCTGGCGGCGGATGAATTATGGCCATGATACCAAATCATCGCTGGCAGAGGTGCCTCACCATCCCACTCTAATGGGGCGCTTAGCATATAGTCACCGCCAGCAACTGTGCACGGTGCCTCTACATTGCAAGCGTTTGCATAAGCTGGGAAGAACAATAGGGCGCTAATCAGGATTATCAGACGATTCATCCTGCACCCTACCGCGCGGTGCAGGATCGTGGGTTCACAAAGCTGTGCGGGTGCCCATACTGCGGCCATGCGCGAAGCTGACCTATACGAACCCGTCAAAACCTATCTCATGTCCCAAGGATACGAGGTGAAGGCCGAAATCGGTGCCTGTGACCTGATGGCCAAGCGCGGTGACGAACCGCCAGTGATCGTTGAGCTAAAACTCTCATTCTCTCTGGCGCTAGTAATGCAAGGCATCGACCGGCAAACCCTGTCCGATACCGTATACCTTGCTGTTCCAGTATCGGGAAAAAAGGGTTGGCGGTTGCGTTACAAAGACATCATCCGCCTTTGCCGTCGCTTGGGCCTCGGCCTTTTGGCCGTTCGCGATAATGGAAGCGTAGAGGCGCATTTGGACCCCGGCCCCTATAAACCCAACCTCAATTACAAAAAACGAGGTCGGCTGCTGAAGGAATTTGAACGCCGTGTAGGCGACCCAAACATCGGTGGCGCTACAGGTGTCAAAAAGGTGACAGCCTACAGGCAAGATGCTTTGCGCTGCGCCCAATACCTGCAAACCGCGGGGCCAACCAAGGCCGCCGAAGTTGCCAAAGCGACAGGCGTTAGCCGCGCAACCACCTTAATGCGTGCCGACCATTATGGTTGGTTCGAAAAGGTCTCTCGCGGCGTCTATGCCCTCACCCCCAATGGGGCCACAGGGTTAGAACAGTTCGCCACCGCTGTTTCTGCGATGGCGAACCATGATGAGTCAGATCAGAACGGGATTGGTTCACCCGAATAGAACTCAAAACATCCCGTGCTTTCCAATGACAGCGCATCAAATCGCTGAATCAAACCGGCCGCGCTCTCCTCAGCCGATATATCTGCGCTGGCACCGCCCATATCCGTTCGCACCCATCCCGGATGATAGGCACCGACGGAAACGCCTTCTTCCTTCAATTCTTGAGCTAACGAACAGGCAAGATTCGTCGCCGCAGCTTTGGAAGCGCGATACAAATAGGCATTGCCTTTTGTCCTTTCGCAGGACCCCATCTGGGATGAAATGATCGCGATTTTTCCACCCGCTCGCTTTAATGCCGCGGCGCATGCACGAACGGTCATGAAAACACCGGTTACGTTGACTGCCAGAACCTCAGAAAACGCTTCAAAGGTATAGGCAGGGTCATCCAACCCACCCCGACCGATCAGCGCGCCCGCATTACAGACGAGCAAATCGAGTGATCGATTCGCCATCGTCTCGGTCAACGCCGTGATGGAAGCCGGGTCGACAACATCCAGTTTCAGCGCTTCGGCACCGGCCTGCGCGTTGCCCTGCCGCGTTGCGGCGATGATGTGATCACCACGCTCACCCATTTGCCGCGCTAGCTCTGCGCCCACCCCGCGTCCTGCGCCCGTAATTAGTACAGATGTCATTTTGGGTTCCATTTCGTTAAGATTTTCGGTGTTTTTACTACCTTAGCGGTAATCTATTCAAAAAATTCGATATATTTTCCGGTTTTTTAGCCGCATGTGCCATTTTCAGGTTTTCTTGAGGCCAGACTTGGCTATGAATTGTCTCGGTCGCGACGTTTTGGGGCGATTTTCGGGAAATTGTCGCGAATTTAATGGATCAGGCAGGAGCAATTCAAAATGGAAAAAAAATCTGACGTCGTATCAGCAGTCGCTGAAGGTGCAGGTCTGACTCAGGCGCAGGCTGCGGCCGCGCTCGACGCATATGCCGCTGCAACGCTTGCTGCGTTGGCCGCTGGCGAAGCTGCAACATTGCCCGGCATGGGCAAATTCACAGCCGTGCACAAAGAGGCCCGCGAAGGCCGCAACCCACGTACCGGCGAAACAATGACATTCGCTGCAAAAACATCGGTTAAGTTCAAAGCGGCTAAAGCTGCAACTGACGCCGTAAACGCGTAATTTCGTTTTCGCCCGTTTTGTAACGTTCGGGCACTTGACAAATCATCGGGCGCGGTTGAGGAACAGCCGCGCCCGATACATTCAAATTCGGCCTTTTGGTCGATGTGAATTATTCGGCGAGAATGGTTCGGCGCTGCGGGCGTTGTGTAATGGTAAGACCTCAGCCTTCCAAGCTGATGATACGGGTTCGATTCCCGTCGCCCGCTCCAACCTTTCGCTCTTTTCCTCACTGAAAATCAGCTTCTATGCATCACTTGTGTGGGTATAGGTAAAACAGCAACGATTTCCTGTTGCCAATTTTCCAATAATCCAATATCCGAGCGCGCGTGCGCCGATGCCCGGCGTCGGAAAGCTTTTGCAGGAACCGAAAAGCCATGGCTAAAGAAAAGTTTGAGCGTAATAAGCCGCATTGCAACATTGGTACGATTGGCCATGTTGATCACGGTAAAACGACTTTGACGGCTGCGATTACAAAGCAGTTCGGCGAGTTTAAGGACTATGACCAGATTGACGCGGCGCCGGAAGAAAAAGCGCGCGGCATCACCATTTCTACGGCTCACGTTGAGTATGAGACGGAAAACCGTCA
>JBMYPG010000030.1:0-20636 GCA_049600095.1 Pikeienuella sp.
TGGCGGCGCTCTCGGGCTTTTGGCGATATGATGCCTCACATTAAAGGCGGAACGCTGTAATGGAGGAGTGGCCTTAGATTCCGGTCGTATATTGAACGGACCAGATCAGAACACCTGTCCGACAATGGCACGGATCGCCCCACGCAGTGCCGGGCCGAAATCACGGAAATCAATTTCTCCGCCCCGGCCGACCTCTAACGCCAGCAAGATGCCCATGCCCAAAATCAATAGGACGACGCCGGACCAATCGATGCGCCGACCATTCATAAGGCCACGCGCAAAACGGGCCCCGCCCCCGCATGCCATCACCACGCCGAAAAGGCGAACGATGAGCAGTACGTTGTCCATCATTGCTTTTGGACCTGCATTATTCAGGCTCGCCTGAATAGATCGCGCTTTCGTCGCACGGCGCGACACGCAAAATGTTGGTCGTGCCAGCGACGTTGAACGGAACGCCAGCGGTAACAACAATATTGTCCTCGCGAGTGGCGAAACCGGCTGCAGTAGCAGCGCGTGCGGCGCTGACGACGGCGAGCTTAAAACGCTCAACCTCTTCACAGATCATGCAGTGAAGGCCCCATGCCAGTGCCAACCGCCGTGCAGTGGCGCGCTGAGGGGTTAGGGCGATGATTGGCACAGATGGACGCTCACGAGCTGCCAGCAATGCAGTTGTGCCAGAGTGAGTAAAGCAACAAATCGCCTTTACATCCGTTGTTTCGGCAACTTCGCGGGCCGCAACAGTGATGGATGTAGCAACACCCGGCGGTGCGGGCTGATGGGCACGGCTCATAATTTCACGGTAAGGGTCTTTGCCCTCAACCGTTTGGGCAACATTATCCATCATCGCAACCGCTTCGGCCGGATATTCACCTGCCGCACTTTCCGCGCTGAGCATAATGGCATCGGCACCTTCGTAGATGGCCTGTGCCGCGTCCGAAACCTCTGCCCGTGTTGGAACCGGAGAGGTGATCATGCTTTCCATCATCTGGGTCGCGACAATCACCGGTTTGCCGACGCTGCGGCAAGCATGAACGATTTTCTTTTGCAGGGGCGGAACCTCTGCAATTGGCATTTCAACGCCCAGATCACCACGCGCGACCATGATCGCATCAGAGGCGTCGATGATGGCATCGAGATCTTTTAATGCGGCTGGCTTTTCGATTTTCGACAAAACAGCCGCGCGACCTTTGGCAAGCGATTTTGCTTCCTCAACGTCAGCGCAGCGTTGAACGAACGACAGGGCAAGCCAATCGACACCCAATTCGCAGGCAAATTCTAGGTCAGCTTTATCTTTGGTCGATAGGGCCGCGAGAGGGAGAACAACATCGGGGACATTCACGCCCTTGCGGTCAGAGATTTTGCCACCAACAACAACTTCGCAATCAGCCGAATCTGCGTCACAGGTAGTAACTTTCAGGCGGATTTTCCCGTCATCAATCAACAATGTTGCGCCGGGTTCCAGCGCTGCAAAAATCTCTGGATGCGGAAGTTGCACACGGCTGGCATCGCCCGGCGCATCATTCAGATCCAAACGAAATGCGCCACCACTCAGAAGCATTGCTGGGCCTTTACCAAAGACGCCAACACGCAGTTTTGGCCCCTGCAAGTCGGCAAGAATGCCGATAGGCCGCTGCAATTCATGCTCAATCTCTCGAATGATGCGGTGGCGATGGGCGTGGTCTTCGTGGTCACCATGGCTCATGTTCAGGCGGAACACATCTGCGCCCGCTTCGAACAGTGATTTGATCATGTCGCGGTCGCTGGAGGCAGGCCCTAGGGTGGCGACGACTTTTACATTGCGGTTACGGCGCATGCGTAAGCTCCGGATATATTGTCGCTTCGTTGGCGGTTCTATACGCCAATATCGTTAGCGCCTCCATAGGCCAATGCAGGATGTGCCGCCGTAAGATTCGCATCTGCTGCGCGGAGATAGCGCGGGAGTGGTTGAACATGTGCCGCCCTGAGGGTAAGCCAATGGCGTGACCAAAAATACATCATACGAAAAAGTCGGTGCAGACCGGCCATCTGAATGGCTGGTTCTTTGCGACCACGCGACCAATATCGTGCCAGCAGATGTTGCTGGCGGCGATTTAGGGCTGCCTGCCGAGGATATGGACCGCCATATCGCCTGGGACCCGGGTGCACGCGGTGTTTCATTGGCCTTGGCCGAAGCGTTGAATGCGCCCTATATCGGATCACGATTTTCGCGGTTGGTAATTGACCCAAACCGGGGGGAAACCGACCCGACCGTCTTGATGAAACTATATGACGGGTCGATCATTCCGGGCAATCGTGATGCGGATGCGGCGGAAAAGGAACGGCGGCTGGACGCGTTTCATCGCCCTTACCATGAGGCAATCACAAAGCACTTGAACGATGCGGCGGCGAATGGCGCAGCGCCCTGTCTGGTTTCGGTGCATTCCTATACGCCGCAATTGAAAAACCGGCCCATACGCCCGTGGCAGATTGGCCTGTTGTGGGACAAAGATGACCGGATGTTGCGCCCATTGTTGACGCGATTGCAGGCCGAGCCTGATTTATGTGTGGGCGATAATGAACCTTACAATGGCGCGCTGGCTGACGATTGTATGTTCCAGCATGGCACGTCGCGCGGGCTGATGCATATTTTAATTGAAATCCGCAATGACCTGATCGCCGATGCAGAGACACAGGCCCAGTGGGGTGTTGATCTTGCGCGGTGGTTGACGGAGGCAAGGGCGGAAGTGGATGAAGGAACCAGACATGGCCACGGACATAGACGCACAAACGCAGCTTGAAATTGAAGCAGCCGCATTTCGCCGCCTGAAGGCGCATCTGGCTGAACGGACGGATGTGCAGAACATCGACATGATGAACCTGAGCGGGTTCTGCCGCAACTGCCTAAGCCGCTGGTATCAGGAAGCCGCCAATGAGCGCGGCATTGAGATGGATAAGGCTGCCGGACGCGAGGCGTTTTACGGCATGCCGTTCGAGGAATGGCGCGAAAACCATCAGACCGAAGCGACGGCGGAGCAAAAGGCCGCTTTTGCAAAGAGCCATGGGTGATTGGTGACAAGGTCGGTGAGTAAAGCATCGCTAACGAACAGAAACGGTAGCGCGGACAATATGACTGAAACAAAACCCCATAACCGCGAAAAAAACTATCGGATTGGCGGCGATAGCCCATTTTTGAAAGCCTTGGGCGTTTCAAATAGCGCCGGTGACGTAAAGCCGAACATGTACAGCAAATATCGGCAGGTTTGTCGGTTTGTTGAATTATTCATGGAGAGGGTAGAGCGCACGCAGGCGGTCAAGCAAAAGCGGGTTAAGGTTTTGGATATTGGGTCGGGCAAAGGATACTTAACCTTTGCCATGTATGACCAACTGACGGCCGCTGGGTTGAACCCCAAAATTGACGGCGTGGATACACGGGCCGATATGGTCGAGCTGTGCAACTCAGCGGCGCATGCGACGGGATTTGAGAACCTTGCGTTTCATAACACGCGGGCCGAGGATTTCGCACAGGGCTATTATGATGCGATTGTTGCCCTGCATGCATGCGATACGGCGACCGATGACGCGTTGTTCCATGGCATCAAATCAAAATCCAAACTAATCGTTTGCGCGCCATGCTGTCAGCATGAGGTTTTGGTGGATTTGCAAAAAAGCGAGACCGCCAATCGGAAGTTCATCTCTCATGGTTTGTTCCTGCAAAAACAGGCTGACCTGATTACCGACAACAGCCGCGTGATGCTGCTCAGGTCGCAGGGGTATCAGGTTGATGTGATTGATTTTGTGTCCACAGAGCATTCGCAAAAGAACACCCTGATTGCCGCAACCAAGAAGAACAAACCTTCGGTGGAATTTACCCGTAAATACGAAGCCTATAAAAAGGCCTATGGATTTAGTGGGATTAAACTTGAGGCTTTGATGCGCGATGCTGGGATGATCCGGGGGAAATGACTTGGAATGCGGTTAGAGTTCCAATTTCAAAGGATCGTGCGAACTGGCGTTGTCATCCCGGCTTAAGGCTGGGATGACAGTTTTGACGAAAGCCCTACTCTTCCAGCGCTTCCAATTCATCGATCATGCCGGAAATAACACTGAGGCCCTTGTTCCAGAATGCGGGGTCTGAGGCGTCTAGGCCGAAGGGGGCGAGGAGTTCTTTGTGGCGAAGCGATCCGCCTGCTGCCAGCATGTCGAAGTATTTCTGTTCGAAACCCTCTGGCGCCTCTTCGTACACACCATAAAGCGCGTTCACCAATCCGTCGCCAAATGCGTAGGCATAGACGTAGAACGGTGAATGGATGAAGTGCGGGATATAGGTCCAATATGTCTCGTACCCCTCAGCGAATTCGAACACGGGGCCGAGGCTTTCGCCCTGTATGCTCATCCAGATTTCGCAGATTTTGTCCGGGGTCATTTCGCCTTCGGCACGCGCCGCATGGACTTTGCATTCGAAGTCGTAGAACGCGATCTGGCGGACAACCGTGTTGATCATATCCTCGACTTTGCCCGCCAACATCGCCTTGCGCTGGGCGGGGTCTTTGGCATTTGCCAGTAGACGTTTGAAGGTCAACATCTCACCGAATACGGATGCCGTTTCAGCCAGTGTCAAAGGCGTGCTAGACAAAAGCTCTCCCTGACCTGCTGCCAACACCTGATGGACGCCGTGGCCAAGTTCATGCGCCAGGGTCATTACATCTCGGCTTTTGCCCAAGTAGTTCAGCATTACATAGGGGTGCGCGTCGGTGACCGTAGGGTGGGCGAAGGCACCCGGAGCCTTGCCGGGCTTTACGGCAGCGTCAATCCAGCCTTCGTCAAAGAACGGCGTCGCAAGTTCGGCCATACGGGGGTGAAAACCGTGATAGGCTTCGGTAACGATCTGACGGGCATCGGTCCATGAAATTGGGGCCTCGTCAGCCTCTGGCAGTGGTGCGTTCCGATCCCAGAATTGCAGTTTGTCGAGACCGAGCCATTTTGCCTTTAGTTTATAATAGCGGTGGCTGAGGTTGGGGTAAGCGGCGACGACACTGTCTCGCAGAGCCTGAACCACCTCTGGCTCCACCTGATTTGAAAGGTGGCGACTGGCCTGTGCAGTGGGCAGCTTGCGCCAACGGCATTCAATCTCATGTTCTTTTGCCAGGGTATTGGTGATGCGTGAGAACAGCGGCAGGTTCGCGCCAAATGTCTTACTAAGCGCGGCGGCACCTGCGGCGCGGCGTTCACGCACCGGGTCGGTCATCAGGTTCAGTGTCGCTTCGAGGTTTAGCTCTTCGCCTTCGACTTCAAATGTCAGCCCGGCCATGGTTTCATCGAACAGGCGGTTCCAAGCGGTAGAGCCAACAACGCTCATGTCATGCTGATAGGTTTCAAGCTCGTCCGATAATTGATGCGGCCGCATGGCGCGGAGATTATCGAACCACGGGCGATACCGGTTCAACGTTGCGCTTTGGGCAAAGCAAGCCTCTAGCGCGTTATCCTGTATGCGGTTCATTTCGAGCGAAAAGAACACCATTGGTGCAGAGATCGTGGTCCAGCGACCATCACAGTCGGCAAGGAATTTGCCGCGCGCCGGGTCTGTCGTGTTTTGTTGATATAGCAGACCTGCATAAGACATGATGCGACCGGCCTTGCCCTGAATGGCCTCGTATCGGCGCATCGTCTCGGCCAATTCATCGCCGTTCAGTGAGGTCAGATTGCCCTGATAGTCGGAGGCAAAAGATTTGATTTCCTGCTCCAACCATTCGAAATCGGCAGTTAGCTCGGCGCTTTCCATACCGGGATAAAGATCATCAAGCTGCCAAATCGGTAAGTCACCAAAAGGGGTGGCGTCGGTCGCTAATTCTGCGGCGTCGAAGACAGGCGTTTTGATAATCGCGGGGCGCATGGCAGTTCCTGAAGTAATTTTTCGTTTGTTCCCTGCCAGACATAAGCGGCCCTATCGATCAGGGAAAGGGGCGGAGTGGCAGAGAATACTGCAACATGTGGAAAGTCGTTCAATTTAGAGCGCTAGAGTGTTTTCCGGGCGACTTGAATCGGAAATGTCCCGAGAGGCCGTAGGCCGGCAGGGTATTTCCGATCAAGCTGTTTCAAATAGGTCGGAAAACGCCCTAGCATGTTGTGCACTGGTGGTTGAAACGACAGACTGCCACCGTAACAACTTTTGGTGGCAAGTTGGGGAGACATTGCATGAGAGTGGCTATTACCGGTGGGGCAGCGGGCATTGGTGCCGCTGTTGCGGCAAAGCTGAAAGCCAAAGGGTATCATGTAACGGTCTTTGACGTTCAGGAACCGAAGGCAGATGTAGATGTCTGGATCAAAACTGACCTTAGCGACCCTTTGTCAATCGAAGCTGCCGTTCTACAGGCTGAAGGGCGGTTTGACGCCCTAATCAATAATGCCGGTCTGCCCCCGCGAGAGGGGCTTGAGGAATTGATCCTTAAGGTAAATTATTTTGGGTTGAAAGCGTTTTCAGATGCAATGCTTGAGAAGCTTCGCGAAGGGGCCTCAGTTGTAAATACAGCATCGCGGGCCGGTGCGAAGTGGCGGGATAACATCGATGAGGTAAAGGCGTTGATGGCCACAGAACCCGCCGGGATTGGTGAGTTCATTGCTGATAGAGGAATAAGCTCTACGCGCGCCTATAACCTGTCAAAAGAGGCGATCATTGTCCTGACTATGGCCGAGACAGAAACGATGATCGCAAAGAACCTGCGAATTAATTCGGTAAGCCCAGCTGCGGTAAGCACAGGTATTCTTGATGATTTTTCCGCTGCATTTGGTGAACCTATGGCCAAGAACATCGCGCGGGCTGGCAGACCCGGTTATCCAGAAGAAGTTGCTGAAGTGATCGCCTTTCTGGCTTCACCGGACAGCGGGTGGATCAAGGGGCAAGACATTGTGATTGATGGTGGGATGAGCGCAATGGCTGCCAGTGATGCGCTGGGGCTTTAAGGTCGTCTTGCTGGCCGAAAGGAAGGAATGAAAATGCCGAATGAGCGCCTGATACATCACAACGCAACGCAATTTCGCAAAAGTATCATCGAGCTGGCACCCGGTATCTGGACAGCAGTGGGGTACGCGGCGTCGACGCAGCATATGATAGAGGGGCAATCGTCACTCACTATCATTGATACATCGGAAAGCACCGGTGCGGCCAAGAATGTTCTGTCTGAATTCCGCAAGAAATCAAACAAACCTATTGAACGCATCATCTATACCCACAGTCACCGAGACCATATATCCGGGGCCAGTGTGTTTGCTGAAGGTCGTGATATCCCAATCCTCTCCAGCAGCACATTTCGTTCGGATCTGGTTGATCAGGACTCCGATACGATTGCGCCAAATCAGGCGCTGAACCGTCGCACCGCGGCGCAGTTTGGGATTGGGTTAAACGCTGAGCAGCGTATTTCACTCGGGTGTGGGCCAGGGGATCGCCCGATGGAAGGGTTAGGAGCGGGGCATATTCCACCGAACCAGCTTATCGAAAGCGATGAAGCGATCGATTTGGACGGCGTCGCGGCACAGTTGATTATGGCACCCGGCGAAACCGCCGACCATATGGCGGTTTGGATGCCCGATGTCAGAGTGTTGATCCCCGGCGATAATTGGTATCACGCCTTTCCGAACCTTTATGCCATTCGCGGCACACCCTATCGGGATTTTGCTGCTTGGGCTGATAGCCTGAACCTGCTTGCGGACCTGAATGCGGAGGTCTTGGCACCCGGGCATACGATGCCGGTGTTTGGAGCCGAGAATGTGCGCGAGGTTTTAACGACAACGCGTGATGCCATTCTGCATGTTATGCAACATACCGCAGACGGGATGAATGCCGGGTTGTCGATGGATGATATTGCAGCCTCCATTCAGTTGCCTGAGAAGTTGGCAGAGAAACCTTGGCTTGGTGAGTTTTACGGCAAGGCAAGCTGGTCTGCACGTGCCTTCGCAACCGGAACATTGGGTTGGTATGATGGCAACCCGACCAATTTGGGTACTTTTTCAGATGTGCAGCGGGCGACGCATGTGGCGCGACTGGCGGGCGGTGTTGTTCTGTTAACTGAGGCAGCTGAACAGACCGATGACCTTCAGTGGTGTTTGGAGTTGTGTGACCATCTGATCGCATTGGGTGAACCCGCCGAGTTATTGAAGGCGGAGACGTTGGAAAATTTGGCTGAAGTTGAAATAAACGCAACCGCAAGAAACACCTATTTTTGGGAAGCGCAGCAATTGCGAAAGAAGAGCCGTCATTAAAGCGGTTCAAGTTTACGTTGAAATGCTGAACGGCCACCAACTCAAGCTGGCGAGATCAACAGGAACAGTTGAAACTGTTCTTTTTTTAAGCGGGTGCCTTGGGCGCAGAATGAATTTGCATTGTCCGATTGGAAATCGGAGAGTTTGAAGCCAAAGGATGGACACTGAACTAATGCCGAGCTGGGCGATCACCCAGATGCCACAGCCTGCTACACAACGCGCTGGATGCTGGCGGTGGAAGCCGATGGCGGATTTACTGCAGATTTATCACGCAACAACCGGACCAACTGGCAATTTTGCCTAACTGCCATGACAGTCCCAGAAGGCCGGCTTACGGTGGCTCTGACACTTCCCAAATTTTCGTTGCTTTCAGCTAACTCATTATCGATCCAGCAGGATCAGGGCGGTTTCTGGTACATATGTCACCAACAACAGAACCCCGATGATCAGGCCAATAAAGGGTAGAACTGCGCGGCAGATTGTTAGAAAACTCTCACGGAAAGCAGTGGAGGCGACGATCAGGTTTAGACCCAGTGGAGGGGTTAGGAATCCAATCTCTAGGTTAATCACCATGATCACGCCCAGATGCACCGGATCGACCCCAAACGCGAGCGCCGGGGCCAGCAGAAGGGGGGCCAGAATTAGGATGGCGGAGATTACGTCGAACAGGCAGCCAACTATCAGCAAGAGGATGTTGACGGCCAGTAGGAACACCAGCTTGTCGTCACTAACCGAAGTAACCATTGCGGCCAGTGCCATCGGTACCTGCTCAATCGTCAAGATCGTCTTGATCGACAAAGCAACAGCAACGATGGGCGCCAGCATGCCGAGCAGTTTCGAGGTCTCTACGGCAGTTTGATAGAAATCTTTCAAGGACAATTCGCGGTGAATGATAAACTCGACGAACAGCGCATACACGACGGCGACCGCCGCAGCCTCGGTCGCTGAGAAATAACCCGAATAAATCCCGCCCAACAGAATAACAGGTAGCATCGCCGACCAGCCGCCACGTTTGACTGCGGACAGAAATAGGGCGCGATCAAAGGGCTCGGCAGGCATGTGGCGGTTGACCCAAAATGAATAGCCCGCCAATACGGTCGCGATCATCAAACCCGGTATCAAGCCCGCAAGAAACAGGTCTGAAATAGAAATTTCGGTGACAATACCGTAGAGGATTAGCGGAATTGATGGCGGGATAATGATGCCGAGCGTTCCGCCCGACGTCAGCGCGCCCAGCGCGAACCGTTTTGGATAACCGTTTTTCAACAGTGCCGGATAAAGGATTGTTCCGACGGCCAGCAAGGTAACCGGTGATGACCCTGAAATCGCAGCAAAGATCGCGCATGACAGGATGGTTGCGACCGCCAAGCCGCCGGGAATGGGGCGGGTGACGCTGACCGCGAGGTCAATCAGCCGTTGGGCGATGGACCCCCTTGTCATAATCGCGCCTGCAAGCAGGAACATCGGGATCGCGAGCAGGACTTCGTTGTCGAGCGACAGCCACAGATCTTCAATCAAATAAACAAGCTGTGCATCACCCCAAACCATGTGCACATATGCTGCAGCGGCCAGTAGAATGACGATTACATTCTGGCGGAGCGCCAACAAAGCAAAGACAAGTGCGACTATTCCGAGACCAGCGGTCATTCCCCAGCCCCTTTTTCAGGTTTCAATGCGGGCCATCCGGCGAACAGGCCGTGACGCAACGCGGTGGATGCCAACGCATAAGGAATGACAAGCTGAATTGGCCACAGCAGCCAATAGAGCACTGCCGCGCGATCATTGTATTCAATAGAAAGTTGGATGAACTGGACGGCCACAGCCGCCATGAACAGATAGAAAACGCAGGACATTGCATCGCCAATGCGGTCAAAAACCTGACCCTTTAACAATGGGTCGAGGAATGTGGGCCTGAGATGCGAGTTGGACGAGGTCGCCAGCGCCAACCCCAGAAATCCGGCGACAATTGCCGCAAATACCGCCATTTTTTGCGCACCAAATATGCCAACGCCCAATAGCTCTCTCCCCAACACATCGCCAATCAACAACCCGGCGATGATGAGATAAGCGAGCGTTGCGGCCAGGCTTTCTACCTGATCGATAATACGCAGTACGCGTCCGGCCATCTGCATGATGGTTTTCTTTCGTAATAAGGCGATCAGAAGAAGGCGCGGAATGCGGGCGAGGTCGAACCCCGCCCGGCAAACGTTGTAATGTTAGCCGCCGCAGGCTGCTTTGGCGCTGCTGATGGCGGCCCAGGTCGCCTCGGCATTGCCGCCGAGTTCTGACACGATCTGTGGCTGTACCTTTGGTGCAATTGCGCGCCAGGCTGAATCATCCGAAGCGTGAACGGTGGCACCGGCACCCTGAATTTTTTTAAGCAATGCGGCTTCAGCCCCGCGAACGCCTTTGCGCAGACCTTTGAAAATCTCTGCCGCTTCCAGCATCCAGCCTTGCTCTTCGGCGCTCAGCGATTTCCACGTCTTACCGGAAACAACGATAGAGCCGATCTGATGCACGTGATTGGTCGTTGTCACATGCGGGGCAACCTTATGGTAACCCACCGCAATGCCATAAACAGCGGGCCAAGTGGCGGCTGATACATTGCCGGTTTTCAGCGCGGGCATTGCGTCAGTCGTGCCAAGTGGCACGGCGGCACCGCCGGCAGCCTCCATAAACAATGTGTCGGTTTTAGTTGGAGCAGTGCGAATTTTGACGCCCTCCAAATCAGACGGACTGATGATTGGTTCCTTGGCGAAAATGATCTGCTGGCCAACCTCTAGCCAACCGATTGGCTGTACGCCCGCGCTTTCGAATGCGCCGCCGAATGTTTTTAGCAAGTGATTGTCGGCAACGCAGTCTGCTTGTTCCAAGCTGTTGAACGCGAACGGAGAACCGAGCAACCCAAATTCTGGCACCAGTAGTGACGATGCGGTGTTTGAATAAATGCCCATGTCCAGACGACCACGCGCAACTTGGCGAATTGTCGTTTGCTCATCGCCCAACTGGTTGGCGTGGAAATGTTTGATTGTCAGTGACCCGCCCGACAATTCAGCAACTTTCGCCGCGAATGCATCAGTGATCTTGCCCCAGGGTGTGCCTGCGGGTGGTGCACCCGATGAGCGTAGCTCCCTTGCGTCAGCGGCGGTTACGGCGAGTAGCGCCGCAACGGCACCTGCGATTAGATGTTTCATAGTTGGTCCTCCCCTTAAGAATGGGCGTTTTTTATGCCCTTTGTGTTATCGGGTATGCTGTTGGATGGCCCACAAAGCAGGCCATGCATGTCGTCTAAATCAATGCGGTTACGCTAGGCCGGTAACTTCGGCTGGGTTTTCTGTTTCTTCATTGGACGGCGCCTCAACCGTCACGCGCTGCGTAACGCGGCGGTTCGGCCAATAGTCGGCACAGGCGTAATGTTGGGTTGCGCGATTGTCCCAAACCGCAAGGCCGTTCTTTTCCCATTTGTGGTGAATCATGAATTCTGGCTGCTGAATCCAACGCAGTAAAAATTCGAGAATTCCTTTTGCTTCCCGGAAATGGCCCTCACAGACGATTTCTTTGGTGAACGTCTCATTCACGAACAGACATTTACGCCCGCTTTCTGGATGCGTGGTCACGACCGGATGCTCTACAGGGCGGAAAGTCTGAATCGCACCAACCAATGCCTCCATGCCTTTTTCTTCGAGTTTTTCGTAAAACCCTGAAACTTCGAAGGTATGGACCGCTTTCAACGTTTCCAGATAGACTTTCATACCGTCTGACAGCGCATCATAGGCTTTTGACATCGACAGGAACGCAGTGTTTCCGCCTGCATCCGGCAGCTCTGTGATTTGAATGGCTGAACCCAGTGGTGGGGTTTTTTGCCAGCTCAGGTCTGAATGCCAGATGTTAATCTCTGGCGGATGATCCTCATCAAAGACGATCATTTCAACTTCGGGAGAGCCCTCTTTCCGTTCAAAGAAAGAGCCCTTGGCCAACGGACCAAAACAACCCGCAAGCTGGACATGATGTTCCGGTTCGATATCTTGTGGTGGAAACAACAGCACTTCAAAGTCGAGCAATGCCTGACGCAGCTCTGCCTTCGTTGTGTCTGACATTTCTGCGGTTAAATCTAACCCTTCGATTGTGGCACCAAATCCCGGCATCTGTGGTTTTGGCGTGAAAGTCGTATATTTGCCTTCTGTTGAAGGGGTATCCACCACCTTCAATTGCGCGCCTCCTCGCATCGTCAATCCTTTCTTTCATTAAGATATGGGCGAAGGGCCGTTTTGACCCCTTCGCCAAATGCACTGTCGTCTAGTCTCAGTGGCCCCGGATCATGCAGCAGCGCATTCACCATGGTGCCAAAGGCCATTTGAATTGCGATATTCATCCGCACTGTGTCTGCGTGGTTCAGGCCGACGATCAGGCCATCGGCAATGCGTTGGGCGGATACGCGGTTAGGTTCCCACGCCGCCGGGAGCTTTTGTTCGTACCGAAGGGCCGAACGCAATACCCCGCGAAATTCCCGGAAATAGCGCAGCACCATATCAACGCAGATCGCTAATCTGTCGTTCAGAGACATGTTCATCACGCCGGGCGTCTCGATTTCATATTCGATCCACCCGACGATGTGTTCATTTGCCTGCAATTGTACGGCGACAAAAAATGCCGCCTTATCGACAAAGGCGCTGTAAAATGAGCCCGTGGAATAGCCCAGCGCGCTGGTAATCTCTGCCACTGAGACATCATCCAAGTCGCGTTCACGCAAAAGGTTTAGCCCATGATCGATCATCGCTGCACGGCGGGCACGGCTGCGCTTCTGCTTTGGCAGAGGGGTATTATCTATGGTCAACGCCAACGCCATCAGAGCTCCACTTCATTTCTTGAATTTGAATTCAAGTTCAGGTTTTATACTTTCGTCAAGGAAAATCGAACATTGCTTTGGGAGGCCGACAGATGACGCAGCCGAATGTCATTTTGATCATGACCGACAATCAGCAGGCGGCAACGCTCGGCTGTTATGGCAATCACGAAGTCCATAGCCCCCATATCGATGCATTGGCAGCAGAAGGGTTGCGATTTGATAAAGCCTTTTGTCCCAACGCTTTTTGCTCTGCCTGTCGAGCGTCGGCGTTAACTGGAATGCTGCCATCAAAGCATGGAGTGCATTCGTGGATTGATGACCGCCGGATGGAGGATTGGCCACAAGGCTGGCACGCCCTGGGCGGGTTAGCAACTTTGCCAGAGGAGATGGGGCGACTTGGCTATAAATCCGGTCTATTCGGCAAATATCATCTGGGCGAATCAGCCAGCAGCGGCCCTGGATGGGACAGATGGGTGACCATGACCCACGGTCATGTGCGGTCTTTTTACAAAAATGAAATCACGGATGATGGCGCAGTGTACGAGCAACCGGGCCATGCGGTTGATTTTTTCACTGACAAAGCGCTGGAATGGATCGCCGGGGAAACCGGGCCGTACTTTGCATTTCTTCCCTTCCCTTCACCCTACGGCCATTGGCCTGCCACCAATGATGGGATCCGCAATCGATATTCTGAAATGTATGATGATTGCCCAATGGAAACGATACCGCGTCAGGGCCTGTCTGCCGGGGCGGTAGCCAGCTATGACCGCGTAAAATCAGGATCGGGCGGCGGGTTGGATTTCTCCATGACCCTCCGCGCGCCAAACCATCTGCCCTCCTTGCGCAACTATTACAGTCAGATCACTTTGATTGATGAGATTGTTGGCAGAATTGCAGCGGCAGCGCCGGATGCCCTGATCCTATTCACTGCCGATCATGGTCTATCACTGGGTCATCATGGTTTTTGGGGGCATGGTGCCTCTACCTATCCGTCGAACCTGCACCTGGCGGCACATTCCATACCGCTGATTGCACGCGCGCCGGACGGGCGGGCAAAAGGTGAAACACCAATCTATGTTTCTAACATGGACCTTTATGCGACCATTCTGGACTACGCTGGCGGCTCTGCCGACCCAGCCCTTCCCAGCCGATCATTTGCTGGTCTGCTACGTGGTGAGGATGTTGCGGATTGGGGCGCGGATGAGGTGTTTTCAGAGCAAGAGGAAACCCGGGTGATCCGCACGCCACAATGGGCGTTCTTCAAAAGGTTCAAAAAGGCAGGTGCATCGGAATTCGCGGATGAACTGTTCAACACGGCAACCGATCCGGGCGAGACAGTTAACTTGGCGACCGACCCGGCCCATGCCCATATCGTTGCTGACTTATCTGCACGCATTGATGCGTTTTTTGAGCTTCATGCACGGGAAGAGGCCGACATGTGGCGGGGTGGGCAGCCCATTCAAAACTCTATGCTAACACAATATTGGCGCGATATTTGGGGTGAGGATTGGGCACCGGTCTATCAATATGGCGGCTGACAAATATGCGCTGATCCCTGCGGGTACCTATAGAATGGGCGCGCAAGATGGCCCACATGCAGAGGATGGTGAGGGCCCTGAACGCGAAGTGTCCTTGGATAGTTTCTGCATCTCAAAGGCTGCGGTTTCAAATGCGGATTTCGCCACCTTTGTAGAAGCAACGGGGTTTGAGAGCGTTGCAGAAAAACGCGGTGGGTCGTTTGTGTTTCAGAGTCAGCTGGCTTCGGCGAACCTCTATCCGGCTCCGAATGCAGCTACGCCGTGGTGGCGGTGGGCAGAGGGCGCAAATTGGCGCAACCCAACTTGCGATGGCGGTGTGCAGGATGGCTTACCTGTAGTTCATATCTCACTGCTTGATGCGATTGCATATTGCCAATGGGCCGGTGTTCGATTGGCAACTGAGGCAGAGTGGGAAAGGGCCGCACAGCCCCCCGGCCCTGCGCCGCATATTTGGTCAGGGCAGTTCCCGGATGCGCCAGTTAACCCGCCGGGGCCGCTGCCCGTTGCGTCGGGTGAAGCAAACGCCGCCGGGCTTTATCATGCTTGTGGAAATGTCTGGGAATGGACTGCGGATCGTTTCACGCGTTTACATTCTCCGCGAGTGACACTGAACCCCAAGGGACCGCTGAATGGTGATGCATATGTTGTTAAAGGCGGATCTTTTCTGTGCTGTCCCAGCTATTGCGCCCGTTTTCGCCCTTCCTCAAGACGTGGCGAAGCACCTGATGCGACGGCCAGTAATTTGGGGTTTCGGGTGGCAGCTTTTGCAGCAGATGGTAATCTAAAATAGCGCTGGACCCTATGGACCAAGAGAACCCCCGCAACATTGCCGTTGCGAAGGTCTTGGTGGGGCCAGGGGGGTGCCTCCCTCTCTGGAGGAAGAAGGCAGATCGTCGCGCCGTCGAAACGGCACTGGCCGGGGGTATAACGGTGATGACGATGCGCCAAGTTCGCGCGATGATAGCGAAAACAGCGCCTCATGGCGCTACAGGCCTGCTGCAACGCCGCGCTGCTGGTTTGCAGATCGCGCGCACACAGGTTCGAGGTGCTTTGGGCGGATTGTTTCACCGGCGTTAAGGGTAAAACGGGTTAGCCCCTCGGGCGGGAGTAATTGAGCGATAGAGAAGGGAAGGATCCAATTGCACTGGCCTTCGCCCACAAAAAAGGGCCACCCAATCGGGCAGCCCTTCAATTCTTGTATCTGACCTCGGATTAGCCGAGAGCGGCTTCCAACTCAGGAACAGCCGTGAACAAGTCAGCGACCAAGCCGTAGTCAGCAACCTGAAAGATTGGTGCTTCTTCGTCTTTGTTGATGGCGACGATGACTTTTGAGTCTTTCATACCTGCCAAATGCTGAATCGCGCCAGAGATACCAACGGCGATGTACAGATCAGGCGCAACAACTTTACCAGTCTGACCAACCTGCCAATCGTTCGGGGCATAGCCTGAATCGACCGCAGCGCGTGATGCACCAACAGCGGCACCCAGCTTGTCAGCAACCTTTTCGATGATCGCAAAGTTCTCAGCAGAACCGATACCACGACCACCAGAGATGACGATTTTGGCAGAGGTCAACTCAGGACGATCGCTCGCGGCAACCTTGTCCTCAACCCATTCTGACAGGCCAGAAGCAGCACCAACAGAAACGGTTTCAACAGGGGCTGAACCACCTTCACCAGCCGCATCGAATGTCGATGTGCGGATTGAAACGACTTTCACAGCATCAGCAGATGAAACCGTCTGCAAGGCGTTACCAGCATAGATCGGGCGCTCAAAGGTGTTGGCATCGACCACGGCTGATACGTCAGAAATAACCATAACGTCCAACAAAGCAGCAACACGCGGCAGCACGTTTTTCGCGTCTGTGGTCGCAGGGGCGACAACATGGCTGTAATCGCCAGCCAGTGAAACGATCAGGTCAGCAGTTGTTTCAGCAAGGCGGTGGCCCAGTGAAGCATCCTCAGCAACCAACACTTTTGCTACGCCGTCCAATTTGGCGGCCTCAGCAGCGGCAGCAGCCGCAGATGCGCCAGCGGCCAATACAGTGACGTCGCCCATAACCTTGGCAGCGGTCAGCGCTTTTGCGGTCGCATCGACGCTAAGTTCACCATTGTTAATCTCGGCAAGAAGTAGAACAGCCATCAGATCACTCCCGCTTCGTCTTTAAGTTTCGCAACCAACTCAGCAACGTCAGCAACCTTAACGCCTGCGGCGCGTGCTGGCGGCTCTTCTGTTTTAACAACAGAAAGGCGTGGCGAGACGTCGACGCCGTAATCGGCTGGCGTTTTCTCATCCATTGGCTTGCGCTTGGCTTTCATGATGTTTGGCAGCGACGCATAGCGTGGCTCGTTCAAACGCAGGTCAACAGTTACAACTGTTGGCATCTGAACTTTGATGGTCTGCAAACCGCCATCAACTTCGCGCGTGGCCAAAGCATGGTCGCCTTCAACATTTAGCTCAGAGGCAAAAGTCGCCTGTGACCAACCCAGCAGAGCAGACAGCATCTGACCCGTGGCGTTCATGTCGTTGTCGATTGCCTGCTTACCGCAAAGAACCAGACCAGGCTGTTCTTCGTCCACAACGGCTTTCAACAGTTTGGCAACGGCCAACGGCTCAATATCCGTGTCGGTGCTATCTGCAGCAACGATCAGGATAGCGCGGTCAGCGCCCATAGCCAAAGCAGTACGCAGGGTTTCCTGGCTCTGCTTTACACCGATTGAAACGGCGACGATTTCATCCGCCGTACCCGCTTCTTTCAGACGGATCGCTTGTTCAACAGCGATTTCGTCGAATGGGTTCATCGACATTTTGACGTTAGCGAGATCAACACCTGAACCGTCCGCCTTCACGCGAACCTTCACGTTATAGTCAATCACGCGTTTGACGGGCACAAGCACCTTCATTCCGCGAATCTCCTCTAATTCCAGCAACGCTGGACATTGCGCAATTGGATCGGTTTCTACCGCTCTTCAGTCCCCGCGTCATGGTCTGATTACGACTTAGACACGGCTCGAATCGCCGCAGTTGAACCTTTGTGAATGCTTTGCCTGCAATTGACGTATACGTCAAGCGTGAAAAATGGGGCGAAAATTTCACATCGGAAACATGGGGCGCGCCAATTCCAAGCCGGGCATGGAACCAAAGACGAATCGGCGTGACGATCAGGTGATCATCAATCAGCCGATACCGGAGCGATTGTATGCAAGCATTGTTTGAGTATTTGGGCGATAAAGAAGGCCCAAATTGGCGCGTTACATACTTGTCAGTAAAATGCGCCGATCCGGTTTCACGGCTCGAATTAACGAAACGGCCCCAGAATTAGTTAGCGAGTTCAGTCAGTTCAGGCGTCAGTTCATCGACCTGTGAAACGACTTTAACAAAACCATCAACCGCGATGCGCGCCGTCGGCCAGTTCGCGAACAAAGCCCAGCACATCGTCTACACTGTCGCCACGTCCAATACGTTCAACAATGGCCGAACCAACCACAACGCCATCAGCAACAGCAGCGATATCGCCTGCGCGTTCTGGCGTTTTCACGCCAAAGCCAACGCATACCGGCAGGCCGGTGAAATTGCGAATACGCTCAACTTCGGGCGCAACCGCCTCGGCGGAGGCTTCCGCCGCTCCGGTGATACCAGTGATCGACACGTAATAAACAAAGCCAGAGGTGTTCTGCGCCACAGCAGGCAACCGGTTGTCATCGGTTGTTGGGGTGGCAAGACGGATGAAATGCAGGCCCGCTTCGTTGGCAGGGATGCACAGCTCATCATCTTCTTCGGGCGGCAGGTCAACGACAATAAGCCCGTCGATCCCAGCAGCTTTTGCATCTGCAATAAACGCCTCAACACCGTGGCTATAGATCGGATTATAATAACCCATCAGCACGATTGGCGTCGTGTTGTCACCCTCACGGAACGCAGCAGCCATGGCCAAAACGCCCTTCAGCGTCTGACCGGCATCCAGCGCACGACCAGCAGCCAACTGGATTGACGGGCCATCGGCCATCGGGTCAGTAAAGGGCAGGCCCAGTTCGATAATATCGACACCGGCACTGGGCAGCCCCTTCATTATCTCTAACGACGTCGCAGGATCCGGGTCGCCTGACATGGTATAGGTCACAAAGGCCTTGCCGCCGCTGGCTTTCAAGGCTTCGAATTTATCTGTCAGACGGCTCATACCCGGTCTCCCTGCACTTCGCTTTGTTTAGTCGTCCTTGCGGAAGAATTTCTTCTCGCGGGGTTTACCATCCCAGCCGGTTTTACCTCTGGGCTTATCACCGCCCCGGTCGCCACCGCGATCACCACGGTCGCCGCCGCGATCATTCCGGTCACCATATTCGCGTTTGCCACCGCGATCACCACGATCACCACCGCGATCACCCCGATAACCACCACGGTCGCCGCCCCGGTCACCTCTGTCGCCACCACGGTATCCACCGCCGCCGCCGCGATTGTCCTCGCGAATTTCCCACTTTTTCAGCAGTTTCGCATCAAAGTTATCGCGACCGATTTCGCCCTCATTGCACCAAACGCAAGCGACATTGTCGCCATCAACGCCTTCAACGGCCATGCGCATGGAGCCAGAGATAAGGACTACGATGTCCCCTAATACATAAGCCATCAGAGGCCCTTTCTACATTTCCTGGCCGAGAGCATCGGCCACGGTAAAGATGTCTTTGTCGCCACGGCCGCACATATTCATGATCAGCAGATGATCAGCAGGCAGGGTCGGCGCAAGTTTGGCCACATGGGCCAAAGCGTGGCTGGGTTCAAGCGCGGGAATGATGCCTTCGGTCTCACAGGACAATTTGAACGCTTCCAGCGCTTCTTTATCCGTAACTGAGACATATTCAACACGGCCCATCTCATGCAGCCATGAATGTTCAGGCCCAATACCAGGGTAATCTAGGCCCGCAGAGATGGAATGACCCTCAATGATCTGGCCGTCATCATCCTGCAATAGATAGGTGCGGTTGCCATGCAAAACGCCGGGTCGACCGCCGGTTAGGCTGGCTGCATGCTGGTCGACAGTCTCAACACCATGACCGCCCGCCTCAACACCAATGATGCGAACTGACTTGTCGTCAAGGAACGGATGGAACAACCCCATCGCGTTTGACCCACCGCCGATACAGGCAACAACACTGTCGGGCAGGCGGCCTTCCTGCTCCAGCATCTGCGCCTTGGCTTCTTCGCCGATGATCGACTGAAAATCACGAACCATGGCGGGGTAGGGGTGCGGGCCAGCAACGGTGCCGATGCAATAGAACGTATTGTCGACATTGGTGACCCAATCGCGCAACGCCTCGTTCATCGCATCCTTCAACGTACCACGACCGGCAGTAACAGGGATCACCTTCGCGCCCAGCAATTTCATGCGGAACACATTGGGTTTCTGACGCACAACATCGGTCGCGCCCATAAACACGATGCATTCCAAACCAAAACGGGCGCAGGCAGTCGCCGTAGCTACACCATGCTGACCGGCACCGGTCTCAGCAATAATGCGGGTCTTGCCCATACGACGCGCCAACAGGATTTGGCCCAGCACGTTGTTGATTTTGTGCGAGCCAGTGTGGTTCAGCTCATCGCGTTTCAGATAGATCTTCGCGCCGCCAAGGCGTTCGGTCAGACGGGGCGCAAAATACAGCGGGCTAGGCCGGCCCACGTAATGTTTGCGGAAATCTTCCATCTCTGCCCAATAGGCTTCGTCGTTCTTGGCCCGCTCATATTCTGCCTCTAGGTCCAGAATAAGTGGCATCAACGTTTCGCTTACAAAGCGTCCGCCAAAATCGCCAAAACGGCCCCTTTCGTCGGGGCCAGTGCGATATGAATTGGGTTGCACGTCGTTCATTTCTTGCCCCCGAAGCCAAACTGCTCACTCAGAATTTCCCAAAGCTGTAGCGCAGACGCTTCATCCAACTGAAGAGTCTGGCTCAATTTTCCCGGAATTTCCCGATTCACAGAGCCGTATGTATTTAATTGAATGACCTTCCGGCCATCGCGTTCTGCAACAAGGT
>JBMYPG010000030.1:20646-26035 GCA_049600095.1 Pikeienuella sp.
TGCATTCGACTCGTGTCGGATGGATGCTTTTAAACTCGCGATCATCAGATGTTATTGTCGACACAAGGGCCATCGCCGCATACTCCCTATCTCTGAACCTGCGCTATGTAACGCTTTGGGCCGGTCAGGTCGATACGTGATTTTCAATGCTTTTAGGCTTCGACGTAAACCGCTCGTTCAAACCGATCCAAGGCATCCATCGCTAACTCATCGGCAAAGGGCAGGTGCTGCATCAGCAGCACGCCTGCTCGGTCTGCGGCGCGGTCCACCCAGAAATGGGTGTTCAGCATTCCGGCCCAAGATACAGACCCAGCCAGCCGCCGCCCTGGCGCATCCTCGCCCAGCGCCAAGCCGCCAAAACCAAACTGCTGGCGAAGGCCTGGAAACAGATCAACATCCGCACTTGCCTTAGGGTTGGTACTGCGCATCGCCTCCGCCGGTAAATCGCCAGTCCGCGGTTGAAACAACATCTCAACACTCTCAGGCCGCAATACGCCTTCACCGCCCCGCAACAGCATTTGCAACAGCCGAAGGTAATCCGCCGCCGTTCCATACAACGCCGACCCCATGGCATAGGTTTCCGGTGCCGGGTCAGGGTCCATGGCAAAGGGCGCAAACGCGCCATCAACAACACGATAGGACGGAACCAGCCGCGCCCGCCGCTCATCATCCAGCGCAAACAGAGTGTCACTCATACCCAATGGCGCAAATAATCGCCGTGGGATCAGGCTTTCCAGCCGTTCGCCTGCAACCCGCTGACACAGCAACCCCAACCAGTCGATACTGGTGCCATAACCCCAGCCAGTGCCGGGGTCGAACGCCAGCGGCAGTTTGCTTAACCCAGCAACCGACCCATCATCCACTCCGCGCAAACCAACCTGCCGCATGTACCGCGCAATCGGTGCGGACCATTCGCCATAAACACAGCCAGACATATGGCAGGCCAGATCGCGAACCCTAACCCTGCTACGTTGCGAGCGCAGAATTGGTTCTTCGCCATCAAACCCATCCAAGACCGGCAGAGCATCAAACTCAGGAATGATCTCTCCGGCCAATTGGTCCAACCCAATCACGCCATCCTCAACCAACATCAGCGCAGTGATCACGCCGACCAGCTTGGTCATGGAAAACAGGCGGAACATCGCATCCGGCGCAGCATCACCCACCGCTGATAGGTGCAAGATGTCAGATGAGCTGGCAGCGGCCCCAACAATGCTGGGCGACCGGGTCGCACGCCGCGCTTCGCTTAGCGCTGCTGCAATGACACTCACCCAGCGGCCTTCACAAAGGCACGGATCAACCCAGCATCCTTCACACCCGGCGACGTTTCTACGCCCGAGGATACATCAAGCTGCGTGGCACCAGTCAGCGCAACAGCCTCCGCCGCATTTTCCGGCGTCAACCCACCGGCCAACATCCAGGGCTTTGCCCATTCCCGCCCCTGCAACAACCGCCAATCAAACCGCAGGCCATTGCCACCGGGCAAAACTGAATCCTTGGGCGGTTTGGCATCCACCAGAATCTGGTCGGCAACCTGTTCATAGGTGCGCACAACATCCAAATCGCCCGCATCGGCCACACCAACAGCCTTCATTACCGGCAGACCGGTCAACGCCTTGGCCTCCAACACCCGTTCGGGCGTTTCTTTGCCGTGCAGTTGCAACATGTCGATAGGCAGGCCAGCAATCGTTTCCAGCAGCGCATCATCAGGGTTAACCACCAATGCCACCTTCACTACGCCAGCAGGCATAGCCAGGGTCAACTCACGCGCCAAATCGACAGAGATATTGCGCGGGGACTTTGGAAAAAACACAAATCCCATATAGGCAGCGCCAGCCTCAGCCGCCGCCTGAACCATACCATGGCTTTTCAATCCGCAGATTTTAACGCGCATGGTCTTGGGTTATCGCGACGGCAAAGCGGGCAGATCATCATCGCCCTCTGCCGTCAGGTCGTCGATTTTGGCTTTCAACGCCTTGGCCTCTTTCTTGGCCTTGCGCCCTTCTGCCCGGCCACGACCTTCGCGGAATAATTCCCGGACCGTGCCAAAGCCAAATCCAATCGCACCGGCAAGCACCGCAATAACGAATAACGGCAAATCAATGCTGGGCGACAATGGCGCGCCATAGGCCGATAAGTCAGGCCACAATTTTAGCGGCACCACCGCATGATTGGCGACAGAAAGTAGAATGATAACCAGCGCCGCCAATAGGGCAGCGGCAAATTTCAAAGCTCGCATCAGAGACTCTCATCAGGCGCGGCGCAAACACGCCGACGGGGGTTCGTCCATCAAACAGCCCAAAAGGCTGATTAGCTGTTCATCCGATCCCGCAGGTCTTTACCAGTCTTAAAGAATGGTACCCGCTTTTCAGGAACTTCAACTGACTCCCCGGTGCGCGGGTTACGTCCTGTGCGTGAATCGCGATGTTTCACTGAAAAGGCACCAAAGCCCCGCAGCTCAACGCGATCCCCACTAGCCAACGCATCGGTGATCTCATCGAACACCGCCGCAACGATCCGCTCCACATCTCTTTGGAAAAGATGTGGATTGTCGTCAGCAAGTTTTTGGATCAGCTGTGATTTTATCATCTAACCGTCCCGGCAATTAAAAAAGACCGGAACCTCCCTCCGGCAATTCCGGATAGTCTCACGATGGGCGCTTGCGGTCAATCCGCCTGTTATACCTCACCCTTCGATCAACTCTTCAGCACGTTTCAAATCAACCGAGACGAGTTGTGAAACGCCTTTTTCGGCCATTGTTACACCAAAAAGTCGGTCCATCCGGCTCATCGTTACCCCATGGTGGGTAATGATCAGGAATCGCGTTTCGGTCCGGCGGGTCATTTCGTCCAGCAAGTCACAGAATCGGGTGACATTCGAATCGTCCAATGGCGCATCAACCTCATCCAAAACGCAGATAGGCGATGGATTGGCCAGGAACACGGCAAAGATTAGGCTTAACGCGGTCAGTGTCTGCTCACCACCGGACAGCAATGAAAGCGTGGCCAGTTTTTTACCCGGCGGCATGCACATGATCTCCAGCCCAGCCTCCAGCGGGTCATCGCTTTCCACCAACACAAGATTGGCCTCACCGCCCCCAAACAGATGCTTGAACAGGGCTGAAAAGCTGCGGTTCACTTCGTCAAAGGCGGCGAGCAATCGCTCGCGCCCTTCGCTGTTCAACTCCGCGATCCCATGGCGCAGCTTGCCAATCGCTTCGTCCAGATCGGCCTTCTCACTGGCCAGTGCATCCCGTTCCTCAACAACCTCACGACTGTCCTCCTCGGCCCGCAGGTTCACCGCGCCAAGGCTATCGCGCTGGCGGCGCAGGCGGGCGATCTCAATCTCGGCTGCCTCAGCCGAACCTAGCTGCTCAACAGTTGCCCCGGCTTTCTCCAGCAATTCCTCAGGTGCACAGCCAGATTCGTCGTGAATACGCGCCGCCGCCTCCACAACCCGTTCAGCATTGGTTTCTGACAGCGTTTCTAACCGCGCCCGTTTTTCGCGCGCATCCGCCGCCGCGCGTTCTGCCTCGCGTTCAGTGGTCTCGGCTGCACGCTGAGCGGTTTCACCCTCAGCCAGCGCATCAGCGGCGGCATTGCGGCGGGCTTCGGCTTTTTCAATTTCACGGGCCAACGCTTCGCGCCGTTCAGCAATTTCACCGGGCGCGGTGCTGGCGCGCAGTTTTTCAATCCGTGTTTCTTCGATTCGGGTTTCCAGCTCTCCCACCCGATGCACAGCATTATCACGTCGGGCACGCCAACCAGCCCTCTCTTGACTGGCTTCGGCCAATCGCGCTTCTCGCTGCGATCCAGCGCGGCGCAAATCATCTGCTCGACCGCGCGCACCAATCATGGCAGCGCGGGCTTGCTCAACATCCTGCTTTGCCGCTTCGGCAGCTCGCCAGGCATCTTCTGGGTCATCAACCTCTGACCGGGCCGTGATCGCCTCCCGATGCGCGGCTTCTGCCGCTGCCAATTCCTCTGCACGCCGGGTCAACGCGGTTTCCAGCGCCTCACGGCGGCCCTTCACCATGTCTAGGTCAGCTTCGGCTTTTGCCGCTGCCCGCGCCGTATCACTGGCCGCACCATCAGCGATTCGCCGCCCATTGCGTGCCGCCTGATCTGCCGCCGCTGCCGCCTCTAACCGAGCCTTGGCCTCGCCATGCGCACCCCGGCGTTGTTCAGCCTCTGCCGCTGCTTTGGCCAAAGCACCCTGCATTTCGTTCAGGCGGTTCTGCTGGCGTAGCCGTTCTGCTGCTGCGTTTGGCGCATCTTCCGCCATGGCGCGATAGCCATCCCAGCGCCACAAATCACCTTCGCGGCTGACCAGCGACCAGCCGGGTGCCAAAGTCGCTTGCATGCCGTCACCCGCCGCCCGCTCAACCAAAGCCGTGCGGTTCAAACGCCGGGCCAGCGCGCCGGGCGCCTTCACCTGCTCGGCCAGCCTTTCCGCTCCCGCAGGAAGCTCAGGCGTATCACCATAATCGCCCAAAGCAGCCCAGCCAGAGCCTGTTTCGGCCAGCGGTGCACGCAACTCATCGGCAAAGGCCGCGCCCAAAGCGGCCTCAAATCCGGGCGAAACCCGCACCTGATCCAACACCGTATTCTCAGCGCCCTTATCCCGCGCCAACAGGCGCTCTAATGCTTCGGTCTCTGCCTTGACTGCCGATAATTCACCATTCGCAGCGCTGGCCGCTGCCCGCGTTTCAGCCTCCGCATTCTGCGCATCCGCCCGCGTCGCCTCGGCTGTGGCCAAAGTCGCTTCCGCCGCTTCAGCAGCTTTGCGGGCCGTCGCTGCCTCAGCGGTGCGGGTTTTCACCCGCTCAGCAGCACTCTCAATTTCCTCATCCAGCCGCAGCGCCGCTGCCTCAGCTTCTTCCATCCCGGATTTGCTGCGTGCTTCGGCCTTGGCCGTCTCATCAACCCGCCGGTCCGCCGCCTGCGCCCGCGCTGCCAGCCGCGCCGCTTCCTCGGTCAACTGGTCGGCCTTGGCCTCGCCATCCTGCAATGCAGAAGCCGTCGTGCGTGCCGTCTCATCGGCACCCGCCTGCGCCTCGTCATGGCCCTCACGCGCCGCGACCAGTTCCTCTTCCTCGGCCAACAAGGCTTCGATCATGCCAGCAGCATCGCCCTGCAACTGGGCCTCACGCTCCAGATCGCGCTCCAACTGCTCCAACCTCGCGCCCAGCCGGTTCAGCGCCTCATGCGCCGCCGCTTCGCGTTCTTCCAGCGTATCCCGCTCCACCTGCAAACGTTGCAGGATCGCAGCGGCCATCATTTCTTCTTCGCGCAGGGGCGGCGTCGCAGTCTCTGCCGCCAACCGCGCCGTCGTTGCCGCCGCCGCCGCGCGTTCTGCCAGACCAGCCGCAGTAACACCTTCGGTCAGT
>JBMYPG010000031.1:0-25415 GCA_049600095.1 Pikeienuella sp.
TGGCGCAGCCAACATCACTTTGGCCCCTTCCAGCGCCTTTTCCGGTCCGTGATGGCGAATACAGACAGGAATGAACCGGCAAATGATGCCGAACCGCTCTTCCGCAGCATCGGCACCGGCCTCAATTGCAGCCAGCATCTCACGCCACTGTCCCACGTCGTACCCTAACGATGTGGGCGACAGGAAAATCTCAGCGTAAATCACGCCATTCGCAGCACATTCCGCCAGAACAGCTTCGGTTAATGCCTGATAGCTTTCGGGCGTCACAAACACTTTTGACACCTGCTCATATGACCGCAGGAACGTGGTGAAATCAGACGAGTTATATTGGCCATCACTCCGAAACAACCCAGCCAAATCAATACCTTGCTCAGCGCCCAGTCGTTGAACCAACTCTGGCGGTGCCGCTCCTTCGAGATGAAGATGCAGTTCAAGTTTCGGTAATTCAGCAAAGAAACTCACAACAATGCCCTTCCATACTTACCGGGCGGCAAACCAAGCCAAGCTGAAATTGTGGCACCAACATCCGCAAACTCAGCAACACCCATAGCGCGATCCGTCAAACCATGCGCAGCAAACAACACAGGGACTTGCTCTCTCGTATGATCGCTTCCCGGCCATGTCGGATCATTGCCATGATCGGCAGTGAAAACAATTAAGTCGCCTTCGCGCATCCGATCCAATATTTCCGGCACACGGGCATCAAAACGTTCAAGCGCAGATGCATATCCTGCTGGGTCACGTAAATGACCATAGTTACTGTCGAACTCTACAAAATTGGCAAAGATAAAATCGCCATCCTGCCCACCTTCCAGCTCTGTCAGAACACGGTCAAACAACCCCATATCATCCGCACCCTTAAAAGATTTATCGATCCCGCGCTGCGCAAAAATATCGCCAATCTTGCCAATCCCAATCGTCCATTTAGCCCGATCGCACAGCGTTTCCTTATGGGGAGGAATGGAATAATCACGGCGGTTCATCGTCCGCTGAAAATTCTCAACACTATCCCCGGCAAAGGGGCGAGCAATAACCCGGCCTATATTCATCGGGTCCAACAATCGCCGCGCTGTCAGACACAGTTCATAAAGCCGCTCTAAACCAAATTCAGTTTCATGCGCAGCAATCTGAAAAACGCTATCTGTCGAAGTGTAAACAATCGGCTTTCCGGTCCGGAGATGCTCTTCTCCAAACGCTCGCATAATCGCTATACCGTTCGAATGCTTCTGCCCCAGCACCCCGGGCAAATCGGCTTCTTTACATAACTGCGCGATCAGATCAGGTGGAAAACAGGGTGTCTTTTCCGGAAATACCCCCCATTCAAAATCCACAGGTGCGCCCGCAAGCTCCCAGTGGCCCGACGGTGTATCTTTACCAAATGACGTTTCACGACCAACTGCCCAGCACCCCTGTCCACTCGACAATCCCGGCGGAACCCGTCCGGTAGAAGCCTGACAGGCAGCTCCCAATCCTAGCGCATCCAGGTTAGGCAACGAAAGCGCCCGACCGCGTGTCTCAACGCAATAGTCTGCGATATGCCCCAAGGTATCAGAACCCACATCGCCATACTCCGCAGCATCAGGCGCACCGCCAATCCCAACACTATCAAGAACGATCAGACAGGCACGTCGCATCACGCGCCCCAACGGGTGATCAGCGGACCGGTTTCTGTGGCTACAGCCCCAACTGTCACTGCTTTGGAAAGTGCCAGCGCGGCCTCATCAGCCGCACTCTCTGTCGCTGCATGAACCCGCCCAATCGGGTCAGACGGACCAACAGCCTCACCCACTGCCGCAAGCCGATCAAAACCCACGCGATGGTCAATCGTATCACTAGTCAATCGACGACCACCGCCGAGGTCAATAACTGCCAAACCAACCTCTCGCGTGGCCCAATCAGAGACCACGCCGCCCTCAGGTACAAAAACATCTCTAACGATGGGTGCAGGTTCCAAATAGGCAGATCTTTTCTCGACAATATCCCTAGGTCCACCCAAAGCGGCAGTCATTGTGCCAAATTTCTCCGCCGCGCGGCCAGACTGAAACGCATCCACGATCTTAGTCACCGCAACATCATTGTCCGAACAGATCCCAGACAGCGTTAACAACTCGGCGCCCAAGGCAACCGTCACATCCCAAACACGTTGATCCACTGCTTCACCAGTCAAGAACGCCACCGCGTTCTCCACCTCCAGCGCATTTCCCGCAGCACTGCACAAAGGTTGGTCCATATTGGTCATCAACGCAGACGTGCGACACCCAGCACCATTCGCCACGCTCACCAAAGCATCGGTCAGCGCTCCGGCTTCCTGTTGTGTCGCCATAAAGGCACCGTTCCCACATTTTACATCCAACACCAGCGCATCTAACCCAGCCGCCAGCTTTTTGGACAAGATAGATGCGGTGATCAGGTCAACAGATTCTACTGTCCCCGTAACATCGCGGATCGCATACAAACGGCGATCAGCAGGGGCGAGTTGCTCTGTCTGCCCAATGATCGCACAACCAACCGTCTCGACAACGTGCATAAGGTTATCTGACGATGGAAATGGATCATAATTAGGAATGGCCGCCAGCTTATCCAGCGTGCCACCAGTATGCCCCAACCCGCGACCAGAGATCATCGGGACATAAACTCCACAAGCAGCCAAGGCGGGGGCAAGCATAAGGCTCACATTGTCGCCAACACCGCCCGTTGAATGTTTATCAACAACAGGCCCCGGCAAATCCCATTCCATCCGCTCGCCGCTGTCACGCATGGCTACGGTCAACGCTATCCGCTCGTCCTCTGACATGCCTTTCAACAGCACGGCCATCGCAAATGCAGCAGCCTGCGCTTCAGATACAGAGCCGCCGGACAGCCCACTAATGAACTCCGAAATCTCCGCCTCCGCCAAGACATGGCCATCACGTTTCTTCCGTATGATTTCTTGAGCAATCATTTAGTAATTATCACCCGGTGTATCGCGTTCTGCACCAGACAATACCGCCATGACATCATCCCATACACCCGATGCACCAATTCGAAATGTATTGGGGCTCACCCAACCTTCACCCATAATTTCATCCGCCAACTCGATGAAATGCGCCCCCTGCTCGACAGTTTTAACACCGCCAGCAGGCTTAAACCCAATTGGCCGCTCTGCCTGCTTGATCACTTCCAGCAAGGTCCGCGCTGCGCTCAAGGTCGCATTCACCGGTACTTTGCCCGTTGACGTTTTGATGAAATCGGCCCCACCATCAATCGCCAATTCCGCCACTCGGCGGATTTTCTCTGGATCGTTCAGCATACCAGTTTCCAGAATGGCTTTGACCAAAACGTCAGAACCGGCGGCCGACTTCACGCGTCGAACCCGCGCAAAAACCTTTTCCTCCTGCCCCTCCAGGAACGATTGATAAGGCACCACCAAATCAATCTCATCAGCGCCCATGGCAACGGCGTTCTCGGTCATTTCCATAACAGCTCCTGCGGGCTCCTCTCCTGAAGGAAAGTTAACCACCGTCGCGACCTTTACACCCGAATTGGCAAGATGTTGCACTGCCTCCGCCACAAAATCAGGCCAAACACAAACAGCAGCTGTATGGCCAGCAGCGGACATCGCCCTCTGGCACAACGCTTCCACAGCTTCGCTCGTACAATCGTCGTTCAAATTTGTGAGGTCCAAACAAGACAAAACCTTCTTTGCCATGGATTCCAAATTAACTGACATTGGTGAAACTCCTCACAAATGAATGAATCAACCGGCGAAATTTATCCTCAGCCTTGGCCGCTTCGTTTTTGGTTTCTTCGTGGCTCAAATCTTCGCCGGTCATCCCAGCAGCAAAATTCGTAACAACAGATACTGCACAAACAGCCAACCCAATATGGCGGGCCATAATACACTCTGGCACCGTGGACATACCAACCGCATCTGCACCCAGAATACGGATCGCATTTATCTCAGCAGGCGTTTCAAAGGAAGGCCCGGAAAACCAAGCATAAATCCCTTCAAACAGCTCTATCTCTTCCTCCTCAGCCCACCATCTCATCCGCAGGCGCAGCGAGTCACGATAGGCATTCACCATAGAGACGAACCGGCTATCCCCCTCAACACCAATCAAAGGGTCTCGACCGGAAAAATTGATGTGATCTTCAATCAACATCAAAGAACCGGGCCCCATATCCTCGCGCGTTGAACCGGCAGCATTGGTCAACAAAACCAATTCGGCCCCCAATGCTTTGAAGGTTTCCAGCGGAACGCGCATCGCAGACGCATCGCCCGCTTCATAATAATGTTTCCGACCTGATAAGACCGCAACAGAAACACCTTCAAGCCAACCAACCGTCAACTTCCCAACATGCCCCGTAACACCAGACTGCGGAAAACCGGGAAGGTCGGCAAAATCAAACTGCACTGCACCCTCAAGCTCGTCCGCAAGGCCACCAAGACCAGAACCAAGGATCATTCCAATATGGATCGGTGTCGAGTACGCTTCACGAATAACGTCTGCCGCTTCAGTCATGCTTCACCATTCAAAGAAAATGCTTCGGGCAGCAGCTCAGCCAATCGCCACCTGCCACGCTCTCCGTCCGGCCCAGCAGAAACAACAATCGTGTCAGGTGTGCCAAACTCCGCCAGCTTCTGCCGGCAACCGCCACAAGGCGTGCAGGGCTGTGCACTATCTGCCCAAACGCAAACTTGCTCAACGACCTTGTCGCCACCCATTATCATTTGGCTAAGCGCAGATGGTTCAGCGCACCATCCTTGCGGATAGGCTGCATTCTCTACATTGCATCCTGAATAAATCTCACCCGATGATGCCAGAACAGCTGCACCTACTTTGAAATTTGAATACGGCGCATAGGCGCGTTTCGCCGCAGATCGCGCCGCATCAATAAGCAACTTCGTATTCGTATCAGTTGTCAAACGCATTCCCCTTGTGGATGAGTGGGAACACGTTGAACTGGATTATTGGATTCTGACAAGTGTGAATAAGCGCGTTAGCTATTCTTCCTCACCACGCGACCATGCTTCGCGTTTTCGATAAAGCGTAGACGGGCTCAGGTCGAGGACACGAGCCGCCTTTGGAATTGAGCCATCGAATTTCTGGATGGTCGCTTCAATGAATTCTCGTTCCACTTCAGCCAGCGTTTCACCAACCAAAATTTGCACCTTATCTGCAACGGTTTCATTAACCGGCGCTTGGTTTCCATCCGCAGCAGCGGCGCCCGGGTCATCTGCCGCCACAGCAACAGGAGCAAACCCACCAGGCGAAGCCAGGGCTTCGGAATCCCGAAGGCCTCCGGGAAGCATATGTGTTTCAACTTGTTCGCCATCGTGAAGAACGACAATGTTACGAATGACATTCTGCAACTGCCGAACATTGCCCGGCCAGCGCATTCTCCGGAACAGCTCTTTGGTCTCTTCATCAAGGCTTTTGAAATTCTTACCCTCTTCGGCGGCAAACTCTCTCAAAAATGCATCCGCGACCAAAACAGCATCTTCACCACGATCCCGAAGGGGCGGAAGGTGTATTGGCACAACATGCAGACGATAGAACAGGTCTTCTCTGAACCGGCCTTCACGCACTTCCTGCGCCGGATCACGGTTTGTCGCGCAGACAATCCGAACATCGACTTTTCGGGGTCGCGTCGCACCAACAGGGCTGATCATAGACGTTTGCAGGAACCGCAACAGCTTGGTCTGCAACGCCAAATCCATCTCGCATATTTCGTCGAGGAAAAGCGTACCACCATCAGCAACAGCCGCAGCACCGGGTTTGTCGCTAATCGCGCCCGTGAAACTCCCTTTCAGATGCCCAAATACTTCAGATTCCAGCAGATCTTTTGGGATAGCACCACAGTTCAGCGGCACAAACGGGCCCTTTGCCCGGTTTGAAACGTCGTGAATTGCCTGCGCAGTAACCTCTTTACCTGTACCACTTTCGCCAGTGATAAACACTGTCGCAGTCGACCGGCCAATGCCGCTGATCATCTCATAGATGCGCTGCATTTCATCCGAAGAACCAATAAACCCTTGGAAGGATTTTCTATCTTTAGGAGCGGTCTTCGGTGCCGCCGATGGGCCTTTCTCAAGACTTATAGATGCTTGAGCGTTTTCGACGGCTGACAACAAGCGGCGCTCATCAAACGGTTTGACCAAAAAGTCAAAGGCCCCGCCCCGCATAGCATCGACAGCACGGTTGATTGAACCATTTGCCGTGATCACGATGACTTTGCCAGCAGGGTCATCGGCGCGCATATCTTTTAGAACATCAAGCCCGTCACCATCAGGTAACATAAGGTCCAACAGAACGACCCTACCCTCAGAACCACGATGCGCGGCCACAGCCTCCGCTACGTTAAAGGCGCATTGCACTTCGTGACCCGCCTTTTTCAAAACGGTTTCATAAACCAATGATAAAGAAGGCGTATCCTCGACCAATAAGACAGGCGCTGTTGCAGCAGTCATTAGATGGCATTCCCCGAAATTTTATTCTCAACAAATCCGATGACGCCGTCCAATTCTTTAAGCGTCTCTTCGGCAAGCTCCTTCATCTCGATATAGTCGCCTTGATGGGCAAGACCATTCAATTTTTCAGCTTGCCCCTGCAAACGAACACCACCAATCGCGCCTGAGACGCTGATCAACACATGAGTGCCTGAACGCATAAGCTCCGTATCACCAGAACTCATCGCCTCAGTGATTTGGTCGCGTACCGACCGCAGGTCAATTTCAACCTTACCTAGCAAATTTTCCATCGCATCAGGGCCAAGAGTATTTGCCAGGCTATCAAAAATGCTTTCTTCAATTGTCGCGTTCATATTGGTTGACCTCGCTGGTACGGCGGAAACCCGCTTCGATGCACCATCATCCATATAGGTCAAAATATCCGAACCAAACTGTTCGATAGAAATAATTGGCTTTGGAATCAGTCCGTCAGCTCCAGCCTGCGCAATCTTTTCGCGGTGCTCCTGCATGGCATAAGCCGTCAAGGCAATCACTGGTGCCTCTGCCAAGGCACCGCCAGAAGCGCGAACAGCTCGAATAACATCCAAACCAGAAACACGCGGCATTTCGATGTCGACGAGCAAAAGATCATAACTGCGTTCAGCCAGCAAATTCAGCGCAATTGCTCCATCGGCAGCCACATCTACCGAAGCACCAAGGTTTTCTAGCATTTGAGTGGCTACAAGCTGATTTGTAACGTTGTCCTCAGCCAAAAGAACAGTCATGCCCTTCAACCGATCAAGATCGTCACGCAGAACACCTATTACCATACCGGCAAAATCCTTCCTCGAAGCCTGTCAGACGCCTGAGCCTCAGGCACCTTTATGTTTAAGTATGCATTTGCACTTTGCAATTGACAAATGCACCCTTCATATTTTTGGCACTACATAGCGCAATTAAACTGCATTTCGACTGATCGCCGACCTAAGCGAATTTACTTCAATTGGCGTTGGAGCAACGCCATCAAAAATATCGGGGCGCTTTGGAACACCCAAAGCAATAACTCGCGCACTAGGATGCATACGTCTTAGTTCATCCAAACGTGCTTTTTCATCATCCGCCCCAGCTTCGATCAAGGCAACATCAACATCAATCCCGTCAGAACCTTCTGGGGCGATTTCGACGTCAGCACCTGCAAGTGCAGCCTCACATATCATTCGCATTGTTATGCTTGCTGCTTCTAACTTCACGACTGGTCGAACTTCGTTTACTTCATCGGCAGGTGCAAAAACCGTGACGGCGGTTTGGCCTTCATATAGTTCGGTTAACTCAATTCGCCCGCCCATACGGTCAATTAATCCACGAGCAACCATTGGGCCCAACGCATCCGATGCAAACTGACCTTCGCGGTGCACAGGTTCACCCAACATCATTTCCGGCTGCCAACCTTCTCCACCATCCGTTGAGTACACAAATGACAAAGTGGCAGTTAACCGACCGTCGACATAATCTAGGAGTATTCGCGCATCCTGCGTCCCCGCGGTATCCACCACATAGTTAATCAAATGGATCAGCACCTGACGCAGCCGAGGAGCATCACCGATCACTTGCGAAGGCAGCCTTTTGGCGCAATCGACATTTAGGTCCATGCCCTCTCGCCGGGCAATTGCACCAAACTGATCCTTCAAACCTTCGGCAAGCTCTCTAGGTGCGAATGCTCTCCGGTTTATTTCCAGCTTCTCATCTTGTAGCGCCGCAAAGTCCAAGATGTCAGACAGCATACCAATCATCTGACGGCCAGACCGTTCCGCCTGCTCGATCAGCCTCATCTGAGGGGTTGGTAAACCAGGTAACTTGGCCAACGCCAACTGCCCGAGAACACCATTCATCGGCGTTCTCAGCTCATGGCTCATCATTGTAAGGAAACGGCTTTTCGCCCTATTGGCAGCCTCGGCATCTACCGCTAGCTGCGCATTGTGGTCCGCAAGGCGACGATATTTTCGTGCCTCAACATAAGCAACTGCAATTAACAACCCGGCCATCAACACAGCGCCAGCACTCAATGCGGCAGCCATGAATTGCCCAGAACGCAAGCTATCGCGTACAGCAGCGGCTCGCTCTTCCTCACCGCCAACCACACGAACTGAAAGTTTGCGCAGGGCTGCCGCATGCACCTCAAATACAGAAATCAGCGTCAGTGTTTTCTGGCGATCATCTGCGGTTATAGAAAGAACATCTTCTTCATGCTGTTGCATAGCCAGAAACAGACCGCGAACAACCTCGCCTTCTGAGTCATATCGAGACAATCGTTCACCAACATCACCAGTTTGGAATAACGCCGCACGGCTCCATAAAATATCGAACCGATCAACAACGTCATCGGGCGAAGTATTCAGCGACTCTTCATTAAGTTTACCAAGTGACTCCATGAAACGGTGCAGCTCAATTTCAAGCTGTGCAGCGCTCCATGTAATGTTTTCCTTGGATAACTCCTGCAATGTTCTGATGTCGTTACGCTGAAGGACATACCCCAGCGAAGAAAGGCCCACCATGCCGATCACTACACAAATCAACGCAATGCGCGTTATGGCGAGCCGGTTGTTCATTTTAGGTCAATCCGAATAATCTGCCATATTAACCGGCTGTTATAGAGCGGGTCCTGCAGTTTTGTGTGCTTGTCGAGCGGATACATCACCCAGATTGGCCCCTTGTCGCGAAGGGACAGACGTTTGCCATCAACTGACGTCGCCAGAATTACATCGTAATCCTGAAAGTCGGATATTGGGATTTCGATGGCATAATCATTAGCGGCGGTCATAACCGCGACGCTGGCATCAGGCGCATCTATAGCTTTCAAAACATCCCTAACAAGGGGTCCAGAAAACAACGGCGTGCCATCCGTAAACTCTGTTGCGGTCCGGTACGATATCTGGTCAAATTCCTTGATATCAGCTCGACTAAACTCTGTTACGCCACCAGACACAGCAGTCGCATCCACTAACAACATTGGGCCAGCCAACGCCCAATTGATACTCAGAGCATTAATTACAAAAAATATTATCGATATAACACGCATAGTCCGACCATCCTTTTCCTTTCAGGCGTCAGCAAGGACAGAGCAAGTAACGGGCCAGTTTTCTCATCATGCAAATGTTTGATTTGCGCTTTGCAATCCTGCCAAATTTTGCAGATTGCTTTGCATTTTGCACAGATGCCCGCCTCGATTTGCATTACGCCATGTTCACCACAGAGTTCCGGAGCACGCCATTCCACCCTAAGCGGAGCCAAAACTCCCCCTATGGTATAGCGGCATGTACCGTCGCTCGCATAGAGAACGATTGATCGAAAATGGTAAATCGGTGGTGAAGCCGGTTGATTTTCTTATCAACCGGCTCGGAATTGGTCGAAAATTAGCTTTTCGCAGGGTAACCCAGTGTACGAAGCGCTGCTTCGATCTCATCCAGAATCACTGGGTCATCAATTGTGGCTGGCATTTTCCATGCCTCACCATCAGCAATCTTTGCCATGACGCCACGCAAAATCTTGCCGGATCGTGTTTTAGGCAAACGGTCTACAATGATCGCCAATTTGAACGCAGCAACCGGGCCGATTTCATTTCTGACCAGGGCAACACACTCTTTGACAATCTCATCATGTGGGCGATTACAACCAGCATTCAGACATAAAAAGCCCAACGGCAACTGGCCTTTCAACTGGTCAGCCACTCCGATGACTGCACATTCCGCCACATCCGCATGGCCTGCCAAAACCTCTTCCATCTGCCCGGTCGACAAACGGTGACCAGCTACGTTAATCACGTCATCTGTGCGTGCCATGATGTACAGATAGCCATCTTCATCAATGTACCCCGCATCACCCGTTTCATAGTAGCCGGGGAAGTTGTTGAGATAGGATTTCAGATAGCGATCTTCAGCATTCCACAGCGTCGGCAAAGTACCCGGAGGCAACGGCAATTTGACCGAAACAGCACCCAATTCACCCGCTGGCATTTGATGGCCCTCATCGGATAGGATCTGAACGTCAAAGCCCGGCATGCCAACACCTGATGAACCGATCCGCGCAGGCATCTCTTCGACACCAAGCGGGATTGCCGTGATTGGGAAACCAATCTCTGTTTGCCACCAGTGGTCGATCACGGGAACTTTCAACTGATCCTGCGCCCAGTAAATCGTATCAGGGTCGGCGCGTTCACCAGCCAGGTACAAGGCACGCAGGCAGCTCATATCATATTTCTTGACGAACTCGCCCTTCGGGTCCTCCCGCTTAATCGCGCGGAAAGCAGTTGGTGCTGTAAAGAAGCTCTTTACATTATGCTCTTCGATAACACGCCAAAACGTTCCCGGATCAGGGGTGCCAACCGGCTTGCCTTCAAACATGATAGTCGTGCAGCCATGGGTCAAAGGCCCGTAAACAATGTAAGAATGGCCGACAACCCAACCAACATCCGACGCGGCCCAGAAAACTTCACCCGGGTTCATGCCGTAGATGTTGCTCATCGTCCAGTTCAGCGCAACTGCATGGCCACCATTCGGCCGGATAACGCCTTTTGGCTGGCCAGTCGTGCCTGAAGTGTAAAGAATGTAAAGCGGGTCAGCACCACCGATCGGGGCACATTCAGCAGGCTCAGCACCATCCTGAAATGCAAACCATTCGAAATCTCGGCCATCGACCAGTTCCGCCACTTTTTCCTCACGTTGGAAAATGACGGTGAACACAGGTTTATGTTCAGCGATTTCAATGGCACCATTCAGCAATGGCTTGTAATCAACAATCCGTCCGGGCTCCAAACCACAAGACGCGGCGATGATAGCTTTCGGCGTACAATCATCAATCCGAACAGCCAGCTCAGCAGCAGCAAAACCACCAAAAACCACTGAATGCACAGCACCGATACGGGCGCAGGCCAACATTGCAACTGCCGCCTCAGTAATCATCGGCATATAGATAATGACGCGGTCGCCCTTACGAACGCCCTGGCGCAACAATCCACCTGCTAACTTAGCGGTAGCGGCCTGCAATTCAGAATAAGTTGTGACCTTCTTACTGTCAGTAATCGGGCTGTCATGAATGATAGCAGCCTGATCACCACGGCCAGCGGCAACATGTCGGTCGACTGCATTCCAACAAGAATTACATTCACCATCAACGAACCATTCATAAAGCGGAGCGTTGTCGTCTGAAAGCGCTTTACTGGGTTTTTTGGTCCAGTCGATGCTCTCTGCAGCCTTCATCCAAAACGCTTCGGGATCAGCGCGCCAATCCCCATACACTTCGCTATAGCTCGTCATATGCCTACCTCGTTACTGCTAATTCAGGCAGACTAAAACCATATGAGGTTGCAATTCGCAACTGTGGGACGACGCCGCAGGCACCCAACTATTGGGAATTTCCGCCCGCCCCTTTTTTGCCTTTAGTTGCTGTTGTCTGGTGTCTAGGACGTCGTGACCGCTGCATATCCTGCTCGGTCTCGGCCAAGGATCTTCGGCTAGCCTCAAGCGCCTCCAATTGCTCAACTAATTGTTTTTGCAGCTTCGCGTTGCTCTCGGCTTGTAACGCCTGTGCTTCGGCCCGGCTTTCAGCATCGGACCTCAAACTTTCCAACAGTCCAGTCTGGCGTGCCAAAGCGCCCTCCAAAACCTGAATCTGCCGATTGGCTGCCTCCTCAGCTTCTTGAGCTTGCAGTTTAACTGCCTGAACCCGTGCCTCAGCCTGCGCCTGTGCTTCCAACGCATCGGTACCACGCATACTTTGTGTGGCCAGGTAAACGCCCCCCGTCAAAACCAAGGCAACAGCAGCGGCAACCAAACCAATCCTTTTTGATCGCTTGTTTGCCTCCGCATCCATCTCTGCCATTTGTTCCTTGAGACGTTGATCGGACTTTCTTCTTTCTATTTGCCTAGCAGCTGCCGTTTCACCGGCATCAGCAAACTTCTCCAACGACTCCCAGGCCAAGTCTTTCATGATAAGCTGGGCGATCCGAGAATACGCCGCCGTAATCGAAGCGGGATTCGACACTTCATGCGGCCGCTCAACCACCGGCAAAGCTTCACCAAAACTCCAGATCGCAAAATAAGGGACAAAGATTTTTTGCAACACATCCAGCGGGGCTACGCCACTTGGCAACCAATCTGCAAACAGAGGCGCTAACTGGTTCGCTGCCTTTTCTCTCCAAAGGCTGGATTTATCATATTCAGAGTAAAACTCATCACGGCTCAGAACAGGTAAAACCGTCAGCCGACCACGATCAACCGGCAAGTCATTGTGGGCTTTGACAGCACGTTCATAAACACCTGACACCCCGGCAATATTCTGCTCGTTCGTAACAAACAGCAGCACCAAATGATCCGGTAAAATTACCGTGCAAAGATCGCCAATATCCGTCACGCCCGTTCGACTGTCGAGCAGCACAAAATCATACTCTTCACGCCAAGCTTGCCGAACTTCATTAAAATAATTCCCGATAAGAATGCTCTCATCATTATAAAGATCGACCCAATTCAGGCGCTGAACCTGACTTGTGTACTCCTCGTTCGAACGCGAAGCCTTACCCGAGTGAAGAATATCAACTTTCACATCCTTTGCTTCAGCAGTTTCTATGCACTCACGCCAATCTGGCCGGTTCGCCCCCAACAGATCAATAACCCCCGGCGCACTTGCCAGGCGATTTGCCAAAGTACCATCATGCGGTTGAAAGAAATGCTCCAGTCCTGGCGCTTCTAAGTCCCAATCAACGATCAGAACTCGCTTGCCTTCTCGTGCCAGCAAACAAGCGATATTGGCCATCGACATCGACCTGCCGACACCACCCTTAAACGAATAAAACGTATAAATCTTACCGAGCTTCTTTATTGGCTCAGATTTCGGCGATTCAGGCTCCGGCGGAGAGGCCGCAAAGGCGTTTGCAAAATCACTACTCATTGATCAAGCAGCCAAATGTTGAAACGGCATCAACACCGGACGGAACTGCGTAATAGCCTGCTCTTCTGGCTTATTTAACCGAGGGAACTCATCAGAATACTCAGGCATCTGACGGATCAACTCACAAGAATGCGTCGCAAACCGTTTCAACTTACCTTGCATGAAGTCGACGGATTTATCCGTCTCCCAATAGGCAGAGCCGGGAACGAACTCATCAGCAAAATTGTCATATTGAATCGCATTAACCCACTCAGGAAATCCAGAGCACCCGCAGACAGCAGCCGCCTTTATCAACGTTCCGCGCGGCAGGCCCAGACGATCTTCCCGCTCCATAAAAGTACGCAGTTCAGCAACACACCATTCAGATGCAAAATAAGCCCCGGAAAATACCGCAAACAAAACTGGCGACAAAGCCAATCCCTGTGTCAGTGACCTTTCCCATTCCTGGCCTGACCTAATCTCTGACCGGTCTTGATAGATACGCACATTGTTAGGTGCACCAATCTCCATACGGATATAAGTTTCCAGTTTTCGCCTGACTTGGTCATGCCAAATATCCATTTCTGGATCGCGTTTATAACTTAGAAAACCCAAATAGCCGTACATAGGCTCCAACCCGTTATCTTGATGGCCTGAATTCTGATCTTCGCACACCAAGTCGTCAAGCAGTTATGCGCACCTCAAAACCCTGACTGCGCTATTCAACGGATGCTTCGTTGGAGTTATTCACCGATTCCGCCGTTGCATAAACGCACCCGCCCAGCGCAATCACTATGGCCATCGTCCCAAACGCTAACCGGTATTGATCAGCCAGCACCAAACCCTGAGCCGCCGCCATGTCGATCACCAACCCAAAGCCAAACTGCATGACCGGTATGCCCAAAACGCTAACAAAGGTTAACAAGGTAGAGGCACGGGCAAGCAGGTGATCAGGTGTAATCCGACGCATATGCGCCCCTAGTGGAATGTAAAACTGCTGGCAAAAACACATGACCAGCAACAACCCTAATGCAACCTCGACACTTGGGTCACTCGTTGCCGCCAAAGCAAATATACTCAGGACCGAGATGACAACACCGGTCAACGTCAACCTCCGCCGTGACTGCATGCGCCTATCCAGCACGCCATAAACAAATCCGGCACTCAACGTTGCCCCAAACAACAGCAACATGACAAACCCCGCCCCTTCTGAGGACAGGCCCACCACATCCTGAAAAAACGGCCCGCCCCACAACCCGGTGACGGTTGTAATCGGTGCAAAGGTAACAGGGCCAAGGGCCAGAATTTTAAGAAATTCACGCTGGCGTATCAAATCGAGGAAACGGCCCCCTTGCCCCACTTCTATTGCAGCAATAGCTTCCGTTTCTGCGCTGTTCTGTTGCGGTGCCAGCACCCAAAATACAGTCAGTGATAAAATCACGGCAAACAGGGCTGCAGCAGAAAACACCGCATCCCACGACCAAAGGCCCAGCGCTACTGCAAGCGGGTAAGTTCCCAGCAACCCACCAACACCGCCAAGCGTGACAACCAACCCGCTGATAAATCCAAAATCGCGAGCCGCGAAGTTCCGCGCGATTATCACATGGCTGGCCGCCCCCATCGACGCCAGCCCAAGCCCGATCGTCACTCGCGCAACCAACGCTGTCTCAAACGCGTTTTCCAACGCAAAAACGGCGGTGCCGACAGCCACAAACAGGATACACCCCGACAGAATGTAACGCGGCCCAAACCGATCGAGCGCAGCACCAAACGGTATTTGCGCCGATAAGGTCGCGATGAACATCGCTGAAACTAAACCGGCCACCGTTGCAGCAGACAGCGCATAGCGATCCATCAATACAGGTGTAAAAACAGATCCTGAGGCACGATGAAACTGCCCCAACGCAAAAATACCAACACAGACCAATAGCACGGCGATCTGTCGGCGTGAAAAGGTCAATGGCATCATCTGCTGGATAGCCGTCGCCTGACCTCAATCCCCAAGGCTTCAGACCAACCCGGCCAGCTCACGAACCTGCGCCCAAACCTTCGCGTCCAAGTTGGCCGGGTCCTGTTCCTGTTTACCCTGCCCTGGCATACGCGCACCCTCATCCATCGCAATGGCATCCGCAACCTGACTCATCCGGGCAAAAAAATCGCCGGAGGTATCAGGATCGACCAACAAATAGAACTGACCAAGGTCATGCGGCGCCCCTTCAGGCACTTTCAATCCTTTGACCTCGCGACTAACGACACCGCCTGTCATCCCGGCTGCCAGCAGCTCAACCATCAGGCCGAACCCCCAACCTTTGTACCCACCAGTACTAACCAAAGACCCAGCAATCGCTGCGGCTGGATCAGTGGTCGGGTTGCCATCGGCATCCAGCGCCCAGCCTTCAGGAATGCTCTCACCTGCTGCTTTGGCCATCGTGATCTTGCCCAGCGCCACAGTGGTCGTGGACTGATCAAACTGCATTGCCAATCCGCCATTCCCATCAGGTACAGAAAACGCGATGGGGTTAGTCCCCAACACACGCGTTTTACCACCCGGCGGGGCAACGATGGACGACGCATTGGTCATCCCGATTCCAATCAATCCTTCCCGGGCAATCTGTTCAGTGAAATAGCCAAGCGATGTACAAGTATGCGCATGACCAACCGCTAAGCTAGCAACGCCACACTCACGGGCTGCTGCTATCGCATCGGGCAGTGCACGGGCAAATGCGGACTGGGCGAAGCCAAACTTGGCATCAACCGCGACAACACCGGGCTTAGGGCGCGTAACAACCGGCTCAACATTCCCTTTGACACGGCCGCTACGCAACTGGGTGCAATAGCTTTCCAGATAATAAAGTCCACAAATACGGTTCTCAACGGCCTCAGCTTTACGTACAGCCTTGGCAACCTCATCTGCGATCCACGGCAACGCGCCATGTTTTTCTAACGCTGCTTTCGTAACGGCCTCGATCTCAGCCAAAGAAACCTGTTGCATGCTTAACATCCCCAAGATGAACACCATCGCTTCATGGCGTTACTTTTCCTATTATCTGAAACGCTCTTTACACGATCTGAGCGAGGTTTCCAGAAATAGCTTTGCAAAGCTAGCAAAACGAAAAACGCCGCCCCAAAGGGACGGCGTTTTACATTCTTATGCGCTGTATAATCAGCCGCCAGCCAACGCCGCCATATTGATCAGACCGCGAGCTGAAGTCTCCGGCGTAACGATATGCGCTTTGCCTTCCATACCCAGCAAGATCGGACCAATCCGCATCGCACGGGATACAGACTTCAACAGGTTGATCGACGCGCTGGCCGATGTCGCATCCGGCATCAGCAACAGGTTAGCCGGGCCGGTCAAACGCGCGTCAGGGAAAATCCGCGCCCGCAGTTTCGGGTCAATGGCGCTGTCAGCGTGCATCTCACCCTCAAACTCGAAATCAGCTCCGGCTGCGTCCATCAGGCGAACCGCATCACGCATTTTCCGCGCGCTATCCCCACGCTTCGAACCAAAATTAGAGTTCGAAATAAACGCGGCCCGTGGCTCCTGCTTAAAGTCCCGCATGACAACTGCCGAAGCCATCGCAATATCGACTAATTGCTCAGCGGTCGGGTTTTCGTTCACGTAAGCATCCGCGATGAACAAAGGCCCAGTATCCAGAATAAGCAGGCTCAAAGCACCAATCGCGCGACGACCATCTTTGGCCAGCATGTTCGAGACATAACGCGCATGCCAGTTATAGTCGCCAAACAGGCCACAAATCATGCTATCCGCTTCACCACTATCAACCATGCAGGCCGCTATTGCGGTTGAGTTCGTACGGCAAATCGTGCTGGCAAGCGCTTTTGATACACCATCACGCTTATTGCGTTCGTAATAGGCCTCGGTCATCGCAGAATGACGGGTATCGTCATCGGGGTCGATGATGTCGAAATCCTCACCCGGTTTTATACCCACACCCATTTCATTCAGCATGCTGGTAATCACATGCGGGCGGCCAACCAACATTGGACGATCAACGCCTTCCTGCAACATTGACTGCGCAGTACGAATTGAGCGCTCGTCTTCGCCCTCTGCAAATACGACCGATTTCTTGACGCTTAGCGCACGTTCGAAAATCGGCTTCATTGCAAAGCCAGACTGGAAGACAGAAGCAAGCAGATCTGCGCGGTATTTCTCAACATCATCCAACGGGCGTTCCGCAACGCCAGTTTTCATCGCTGTTTCTGCAACGGCGGTTGCAACAACAGACAACAATCGCGGGTCAAATGGCTTGGGGATCAGGTATTCAGGCCCAAACTTCAGGCTCTCCCCCTCATAAGCTGCAGCGGCCTCAGCCGTTGATGGCGCACGAGCCAACTCAGCAATTGCATGTACACAAGCGAACTTCATCTCTTCGTTGATTTCAGTCGCACCCACATCCAGCGCGCCGCGGAAAATAAATGGGAAGCAGAGAACATTGTTCACCTGATTGGGGAAATCTGAGCGGCCAGTGGCGATAAACGCGTCCGGCACAGCTTCCTTACAAAGGTCAGGCATAATCTCCGGTGTTGGGTTTGCCAGGGCAAAGATAATCGGGCCAGGGGCCATCGATTTCACCATGTCTGGTGACAGCACACCCGGGCCAGATACGCCGAGGAACATGTCAGCACCTTTAATGGCATCTTCCAAGGTCCGGCAGTCCGTCTCAACCGCAAACTGTTCTTTTGCAGGCGTCAATCCTTCACGACCAGAATAGATTACGCCAGACCGGTCACAGACCATGACGTTCTCTTTTTTAACGCCCAGACCAATCATCAGATTGATACAAGCTGTACCCGCTGCACCACCACCGGAACAAACAAGGCGAACATCTTCGATTTTCTTATTGGCAAGCCGCAACGCGTTAACCGCCGCTGCACCGCAAACAATCGCGGTACCATGCTGATCATCGTGGAAAACCGGAATGCCCATGCGTTCTTTGCAAAGGTTTTCAACAACAAAGCAATCGGGTGCCTTGATGTCTTCAAGGTTGATCGCACCGAAGGTGGGTTCCAGCGCGCAAACAATCTCGGCCAGTTTTTCCGGGTCTTTTTCATCCACTTCAATATCAAAGCAATCGATATTGGCGAACTTCTTGAACAGGGCCGCTTTACCTTCCATCACAGGTTTGGACGCCATCGCACCAATATTACCGAGTCCCAAAACCGCAGTACCATTTGAAACAACGGCAACCAGGTTACCCCGACCAGTGAACCGCGATGCGTTAGAGGCTTCTTCCTGAATGGCCGTACAGGCATCCGCAACACCCGGGCTATAAGCCAGACTCAGGTCACGGCTAGTTGCCATCGGCTTGGTAACACGTACCTCCAGCTTACCCGGACGGCCATTTTCGTGATACGCGAGCGCGTCGCGGCGCAACGCCTCACGAGCGCTATTTTTATCCTCGGTGGTCATAAGCCCCTCCCTATGTCAAATATTCGCAATAGGTTAGGCACGAATCTGGACTGCGCGCCAGTGAAACCCGCGTCGACCCGTGACGAAATACAACCATTCGAGGTAGAGTTCACATGCAAGGCAATGACCAATCGACGCGCCCTGCCCGGCCCAATACGTCTCGCATGAACGGTTTTCGCAGCGACACGCCAGACGTCCGCCGACAAAGATTAGGTCAGGCCACCGGTGTAAATTCTAACTTGTTCGCAGGCGGTGCCCTACCCCTTTCAACCGCTGACGGAATGATCGAAAACGTCGTTGGCTTGTTTGAGCTTCCACTCAGTGTTGCGACGAACTTTAAGATCAATGGGCGTGATTACCTGATCCCCATGGTGCTTGAGGAACCATCTGTAGTCGCCGCCGCCTCCTATATGGCGCGTATCGCCCGAGAAGCTGGTGGTTTTCAAGCCAGCGCTGACGCCCCGGTCATGCGTGGTCAAATTCAAGTTCTGGGTGTGACTGGCCTTTCCACAGCAAAACAGGCAGTTTTGGACCAAAAGGCAAAAATCATCGCCGCTGCAAATGCCTGCGATTCAATGCTCGTTGATCTGGGCGGCGGCTGTATCGATATCGAAGCCCATGAATTCCCCGAAACCGCCATCGGCCCAATGCTGGTCATTCACTTATTGGTTGATGTACGAGATGCCATGGGTGCCAACGCCGTAAACACGATGGCGGAGGCTGTCTCTCCAATGATCGAACGGCTGACAGATGGCCGCGCCAGATTGCGGATCCTTTCAAACTTGGCAGACCGTCGCTTGGCCCGCGCTTCTGTCCGGCTGCCATTCGAAACACTCACCACCGCTGAATTAAGCGGCAAAGACGTTGCCGAAGGCATTGTCGAGGCTTGCGCATTCGCCGAAGTAGACCCCTATCGCGCCGCAACTCACAATAAGGGCATCATGAACGGCATCGACCCTGTCGTAGTCGCCACAGGAAACGATTGGCGCGCTATTGAAGCTGGCGCACACGCTTTCGCAGCCCGATCGGGCCATTACACAGCGCTAACCCGTTGGCGCATTGTTGAACAAGAGCTTCACGGCCAGATCGAATTGCCAATGGCATTGGGTTTGGTTGGCGGTGCCACCAAAACCCACCCCGCTGCGCAAGCCGCCCTAAAACTCATGGGGGTGACCGCTGCGCAAGAATTGGCCGGAATAGTCGCCACCGTCGGCCTAGCTCAAAATATGGCCGCATTACGCGCATTGGCGACAGAGGGCATACAGCGCGGCCACATGCGCCTACACGCCCGCAATATTGCGATCCAAGCAGGCGCGGAAGGTGATGATATTGACAGGATAGCAACGGCACTTGCCGAAAACGGCGAAATAACCGTCGCCGCGGCCCAACGCCTACTATCCCAAACCTGACTGTAGGCATACGCAAATGGGGCAGCCCACTGACTGCCCCATTCAGTGATCAAAGGTTTCTGTTCAGCGTTTCCAAGGTCTTGCAAAAGTACCCAGAACAGACTGTACCGCATCATCTGCCCCGCCAGAAACAACAGCAGTCAGACCAGTTTCTTTACTATCGACCACCGAAGTGACCGTCGCATCGCCCCCAGATTTGGCCAGCGCTTCATTGTAAATACGTTTTATCGCAGATTTGCGCAGATCAGGCTTAAACACCTTACCCACAGCAGTTTTAGGCAGCTCATCCATAACTTCGATGTACTTAGGCACCGCCGCCTGCTCGCCAATATGCTCTTTTGCATAAGCCATCAGTTCATCAACCGAAGCTGATCCACCTTCGACCAACTCGACATAGGCACAAGGCACCTCACCCGCGTGAGCATCTGGCTGACCAATCGCACCGACAAAGCCAACAGCAGGATGCGCCACCAGCGTTTCTTCGATGATTGCAGGATCAATATTATGGCCGCCCCGAATGATCAGGTCCTTCGCACGCCCGGTAATCCAAACATACCCATCGGAATCGATCCGCCCAAGGTCGCCCGTACGCAGATAACCATCATCCGTAAACAAACCTTCGTTCCGCTTCGGGTCTGTGTAACCGGGAATAATCCCAGGACTGCTGATACAAATTTCACCGATCTCATCTGTTCCACATTCTTTTGAAACCTCACCGGCTTCATTGAAATGCAACGTGCGAATATCGGTGTATGGTGACGGCAACCCAACAGAACCGATTTTCTTTTCACCATGCGGCGGGTTGCAAGACGCCGTGCAGGTCGCCTCTGTCATCCCATAGCCTTCAAGGATGCTTACGCCTGTGGAGCTTTCAAACTGCTTAAACAGCTCTTGCGGCAACGGCGCAGACCCACACAAAGCATATCGCAGGGATGAAACATCCGCATTCACCGGCCGCTGCATCAATGCCGACGCGGCAGTTGGAACAGTAATAATAAACGTCGCCTTCCAGCGTTCGATCAGTTTCCAGAAATTATCGAACACTCCATCGCCGCGATACCCCGCAGGCGTCGGCATAACCATATGAGAGCCACAGGCAATACATGTCATCAAGACCGGATAAGCAGCAAAGACGTGAAATAGAGGCAGCGGACACAATAGAATGTCAGTCTCATCAAACAAAACGGTAGAAGAACTCCAGCCGTTATAAAGCGCTCCACCATGTGTGTGCTGGGCTACTTTCGGCATCCCCGTTGTGCCACCGGTATGGAAATAGGCACACACGGTGTCCAGCGTCACATCATTCTCAAAATCCAATGCGTTGGCATTGTGCTTGGCCAACTCTGCATTGAAATTCAGAACTGTCGCCCCATGATCGCGTGATGCTTTGGGCCGGATCAATGGCACAATCCAGCTTAGTGGCGGCGACAGATACCGTTTCAGGTCAACTTCCAAAACATGCTTAACATTCGGCGCCCGCTTCAACGCTATCGCTGCTTTTTCAGCGACATCCGTTTTGGGGAAAGGTGCCAATGTCACCAAAACCTTTGCGCCTGTCTCGGCCAGAATATCCCCGATCTGCTCACCTTCCAGCAGCGGGTTAACAGGGTTCACAATACCCGCAGTCGACCCACCAGTCAGAACAACAGCCGTCTCGTTACAATTCGGTAGCAAATAGGCAACAACATCATTGCGTCCAATACCAAGGCTGCGAAACAGATTAGCCGCTCGTGTTACTTCGCCTTTAAACTCAGACCAGTTTAGCGTTTCAGCTTTATCCTTTTCACCGGACTTAATCTGGAACGAAACGGCAGCCCTACTGCCATGGGCGGCAGTGGTTTCACTCAGCAAATCATAGATATTTGTCGCGCTGATCCGCTCCGACAAAGGTGTTTTTTCGATTTCAATTTTATCGGCCAGCGTTGCCAATTTGATTGACATAAATTTTCCTCCCAGCGTCTGTTGCGCGTTAACAAAGACAATGGGCGGACAAGGGCCGCATCGCAAGAGGGGAAGAGCGATTTAGACGGCTCAAGACATCGATACAGCTGCGCTATGAAGCTTTACGCCGCATCGCTGACTTCAATTCAGCCAAAGAAACCGCCCCAAGCATCGCCGCCAATCCACCATAAACGGCCAACCCGGCAAAGACTAAAGCGATCAAACCAAACCAACGCAGGCCAGCCGTTTCCAATACACCAGCAATTACATCAGCCCCTAATAGTACAACAACGCCCATTAATACGCTGGCAAGGAGCATGCGCGGCCAACGACGATTAAGCCTAGTATCGATATGCGCCTGATCACCAAATGAACGCGCACCACGCAACAACAGCCAAAGGTTCAGCCAGCCAGCAATTGTCGTTCCTACCGGAATAGCCAAAAAACCAATCAACGGCGTTCCGCAAACCGAAATAATAGTATTCGTCGCCATCGCCCAGACAGCAAACCGCAACGGCGTTTTGGTATCCTCTCGGGCAAAATAGACCGGCTGCACCACCTTCGCCAAAACGAACGAAGGCAACCCAATTGCAAAAACCATCAATGCAGCACCAGTCGCCGCAGCATCAGCCGCAGAAAACGCACCACGACCAAACAGAACCGCCGTAATCGTACCGGGAATAACCAATAACGCTGCGGCGGCAGGCAATGTCAGCGCCAAAGCAAACTCAGCAGCTCGGTTAAACGCCTCCCGCGCGCCATCCGCATCTTCATTGCGAACCCGGCGAGATAGCTCGGGCAACAAAACCACACCAATCGCAACTCCAACAACGCCCAGCGGTAACTGATAAATCCGGTCGGCATAATGCAACCAAGCCACCGCACCCGAATAGAAACTGGCAATAATAGTCCCGATCAGCAGATTAACCTGCGTCACCCCACCGGCGATGGCACCGGGCACGCCTAGGCTAATCAACCGGCGCATATCATCATTCATGCGCGGGCGCCGCAGACGCAGATTCACGCCAATTCGCCTTGCCGCAAATGCCACCAAAGCCACCTGTGCAAACCCAGCAGCCAGAACGCCCAGCGCCAGCGCATCACCAACCGGCGCAGCCAAGGCAACCGCCAACCCCATCGCGCCCAGTAGAACAACATTCAACAACACCGGGGCAGCAGCAGGTGCCGCAAAACGCCCATATGCATTCAAAACACCTGAGAACAGCGCTGTCAGCGACATGCACAATAAATAAGGAAACTGAATGCGCCCGTACAGGACCGCAAGCTCCAGCTTCTCAGCATCATCAGCAAACCCAGCCGCCAAACCCAAAACCACAATCGGCATGAAAACCAGCCCGATCACAGTCAAAACCAGCAAGACCGCCAGCAGCCCACTCATTGCTTCTTCAGCGAACTTATGAGCATCCTCATCCCCCTCTAGCTTTTTTGCAAACAGGGGGATGAATGCCATGTTAAAGGCACCCTCAGCAAAAAACCGACGGAACATATTTGGCAGGCGGAAAGCGACTAAGAACGCCTCCGCGACGGGCCCGGCACCCAGCAAAGCCGCAATTGTCACGTCCCTAAGAAAACCCAAAACACGGCTGGCCATGGTCCAGCCGCCAACCGTGGCAAATGCGCGAAACAAACGTGCAGGGCGAACACTCACGCTTGCTCTAGTGCCTCAGTACGGGCGCGCGTTATCGCTGCCCTCAGCTTATCTTCAATCGTTTTCTGCTTCTTTTTGTCTTTGATTTTAAACCCAAAAACATCTTTCACATAAAAACTATCGACGGCCTGCTCTCCGTAGGTCGTAATCACGGCAGAGGCGATATTGACCCCAACCCCCGTCATCGTACGCGTCAGGTCATACAAAAGGCCAATCCTGTCGCGCGTATCCACCTCGATAACCGTATAAAGGTCTGATCCTTCATTATCGAATGTGATCGTCGTTGGCACATCAAAGGGCCGCTCGCGCCGCTTGACCTTGCGACGGGACCGCAAGGCATCTCTGGCGATAATATCACCGCGTAGCGTTCGATGAATTGATCGTTTCAACCGATCGTGCCGGTCCTCTTCAATGGGCCTACCTTCAGAGTCCTGAATGGAAAAAAAGGTAGAGGCCATGCCGCTGTTATCGGTGAAAGTCCGCGCATCAACCACACTTGCCCCAGCCAAAGCCAAAGCCCCCGCCATTCGGCTAAAGATACCAGGATGGTCCGCAACATAGAAACAGCATTGCGTGACATCACGCTCTTCATCCCGCTTGAATGAGCTATGGAGCTTATCTGGCTCAGCAGAAACGCTCATCCGCGCGAACTGTTCGTGAATGTCAGCAGACAGGCCCAGCCAATAGGGCTGATAATGCCGGGCAACCCAGCTATCGACATCCTCGCGCGACCAATCGACCAGTTTCTCGCGCAAGATCTCTTGCGCCTCCTCGGCCCGCTGTGACCGCGAAGAATGCTCCACACCCGGCGTCAATTCGGCCAGAGTATCCGCATACAGCGTACGCAAGAGCTGGGCTTTCCAATTGTTCCATGTACCCGGCCCAACGGCGCGAATATCCAGAGCCGTTAACACCAGCAACAACTTCAACCGCTTAACGCTACGCACCTGCTCCGCAAATGCCTTAATCGTTGCCGGGTCAGAGATATCGCGTTTCTGGGCAACATCCGACATGACAAGGTGATTGCGAACCAGCCACTCAACCAGTTCCGTCTGCCCTTCATTCAGCCCCAGATTGGGGCAAACGCGCGTGGCAATATCTGCGCCAACTTCTTCATGCGCTTCCAACCGACCTTTGCCAATATCGTGCAGCAAAACGGCCATATACAACACCGTCATATCAACGCCAGTGGCGATGATGTCGGATGCCACAGGCAGGTCTTCAATCAACCCACCATTTTCAAGTTTCTTCAGTCCCCCAATCGCATTTATCGTATGCTCATCAACGGTATAGTGGTGATACATGTTGAATTGCATCAGCGATACAATCGGGTCAAACTCTGGGATAAACGCGCCCAACACGCCAATCTCATTCATCCTCCGCAATGCCCGCTCCGGGTCATCGCTTTGCACGATCAAATCTAACATTAACTTACTGGCTTCAGGGTCGGCCCGCAGTTTGTCATCAATCAAACCTAGGTGCCGCGCGACCATCCGAAACGCGTTCGGATGGATCAAAGCACCCGACCTCAAACCCTCAGTAAACAGGCGTAGAATATTGCACGGATCACTAAGAATGAATTGCTCATCCTTAACATCAATACGCCCATCGCGA
>JBMYPG010000032.1:0-24103 GCA_049600095.1 Pikeienuella sp.
CACGCCCGGGCTTCCCGTTAATTTTACCAACAGAATAACCGATTGAGGCCAGCCGCTGTTCGATTGACAGCCAATCCTTCCGGCCCAATTGCAGTGCATCTTCCTTGCGAACCAGATGCTGCTCATAAAGGGCATCGTACCGTTTTTCTGCTTCTTTAGCATATGGACTATTTGGGTAAGTCCTTAGGTAGTGCCGGTATGATTCATAATCGTTTCGGGCACGGGCTTCTTGCCAATCGGCTTCATACGGCTTGACCGTATTGTCTGCGACTGATGAAAAACGATTGTTCAAGCGCGTTCTGGCTGTCCTCGCATACCGCCCATTAGGATATGCTTCTAAGTATTCATCATAGGCACTCGCGGTATCTCGGCGTTCTACCTCATCCCAAAAAGCATCTTCATCACTGTACTCTAGGTCTGCGATCGCTCGCTTAGAATCTCTTACAAAGCGGCCATTTGGATAGGTCCGAATGTATCGACGATAACCGGTAACTGTGTGGATTTGCTGCGCACGCCCCCAATCAACTTCTTCCTGAGTGTTCGCATTGTCCTCATCCAAAGCCGCTTGCCGCTCAACTTCTCTGTCTTGTTCCGCCCGAACTGCGTTTGCATCGGCAGCAAGAATTGCAATTTGCTCCGAGGTTAAGAATCCGTTCGAAGGGAAGTTCTCCTGACGTTGCCACCGAGAGATGGCCGATCTTGCCCCCCGCCCGAACACGCCGTCCACGCCGTTTGGGTCATGACCCAACACTAACAAATCTGCTTGAACCGCGCGGCGTTCCGAACGCGTTAAGCGAAGTGCAGATTCGATGTCGGCGGCAGTTGTAGCTGTTGTTTGTGGTGCAGGAGTTGTAACTGCTGTTGATGTTTGTGTGTCTTGAACGACTTTAGGTGATGTACGCCCTGCATCCGCCAAACGATTTCGCGCGATGGAGGCGAAAAGCCCATTCGGATAACGGTCTAGGTAAGCCTGATAATCATCTGGTGTTCCCGCAGTTTCCGTAGATTTCCAGAACGCTAATTCAATTTGCTGCGCAATGTCATCGCCTGTTGAATCTGCCGTGCTAACTGGGGTGGTTGGCAAGGCGACAGGGGCGGGTTCATCTTGTTTTGGCGTGATGACCATTCTGGTATCAGCATCGCCATCAGACCAGAATTCTCCTTCATGCGCATTGAGAGCAACAGATACAGGCTGATCGATCCTTAGAAAACTATCAACAATCGCCCGGCCAAATTTACTGCGGCCCTCACCAGCACGGCGGATTGCCCAACCGGGTGCAGCCGCGGAAACAACCAACACACCTTTTGGCACGGCAATGTCACCTAATCCCGGCTCAACCATATTTGTTGGGGTAAAGCCATCCAATTGCGCGCCATCGATGAAAGCTACGGCTGCATCAGGTTTTGTCGACAAAATGCTCATTACAACTGAAAGCGGGGAAGCGTCATATGCCACCGCAACAGGCCCAGTAGCATCAATGTCGACCGGTGCAAGATAAGTGTCACCATTCATACGCAGCGCGTGACCGGAATAGAAAACAACCAATTGGTCCGCATCAATGGCGTCGCCACCAAAGGCCTCAAAGGCCGCGCGCATATCTGCTCGACTGAGGTTTTCACCATAAGTTACGGAAAACCCGGCATCATCCAAACGTTTTCGCACCGCCTTAGCGTCGGCCAATGCAGCCACTGCTTTTGGCCCATGCGCGTAGTCGGCATTCCCAATAACCAGTGCTGCGCCACCGTCTGCCAGCACCGGGTTGGCGAGACAGATACCGCCGAGAAACCAAATAAGAGCTGATCTTTTCATTGTCGCTTCCTTGCTTGCTTACCCGATGGTTCACGTAAATGAAGTCGACACTGTGGCGCAAAAATGAAGCAGACCAAAGCCCGCCTCACAAATCAGTGACATTTATTTTTTCAAGAACCTAAGCATCCGGCCCTTTGCCTTCATTTGGTTCAAGTGTTTGTCCGCAATGCGAGCAATATCTAAGCCCATCGTGGCGACTGTGAATCTGACGCACTTCTTCGGCATCCACTGCGCTAAGGCCGAGTTCACGGCGCAGTTTTTCAAGCTGGGCTTCTCCATCGGCTCCGGCTTTCAACGCAGCTAAAAAGCGGTCACGCAGAAGTTGGCGACGACGAGATAGCTCAGATGATAGACCGCTTGCGAGAATACCAGCCGGCAGCGCAGCAACCCCAATACCAATGATCGTAACGGCTCCGCCGAACAGCCGGCCCAGGCTGGTAACGGGGGCCACATCACCATAACCTACGGTAGTTAGTGTTACGACAGCCCACCACATCGCACGGGGGACGGACCCAAACTCAACCGGCTGAGCCTCTTTTTCCACCAAATACGCGCCGGTTGCTGTCATGATTAACAGAACGAAAAGCATAGACGCGCAAACCAACAACGTCGCGGATTCGCGGCGGAACACCTCTGCCAACAACGAAAATGCTCTGGAATAGCGGGATAGCTTGAACAGTCGTAGCAGGCGCAACACCCGAAGCGCCCGCAAGTCGATTGAGAAGAAGACAGTTAGATAGAATGGCAAGATCGCAGCCAAATCGACCAAAGCGTTTGGCGTTGCCATATAGCGTAACCTGCCTCGCCAGCCCTTGTAACCATCAGCCTCCACAACTACCCATAGGCGGGCAAAATATTCGATTGTAAAGATTATGATCGAAAAGGTTTCGAAAAGCGCAAAAGCCTTGGCATAGTTAGCCGCTAAGCTATCGACAGTTTCGAATATCGCTGCACCAACATTCCCCAGAATAAGGGCGATAAGAAAGAAATCCAGCCAACGGCCCAAGCCATGACCCGGGCGTTCAAGCAACAAATACCAACGGTGACGCAGTGAGTGATCCATATACACAGATCGCCTGAACCAATGAAAATCGTCAACCCCGCCGGTTCAGGACTTTCTGTTGATTACGCTGCTTTAACTGCCGGTTCCTGTGGCGGTTGTTGTTCTGTTAAGGCTTTCAACGATGGTGGCAGCGCAAATTCATCCGGTGTAGCACACAGGCGAACTTTAGCAGCGAAACGGCCAAACTTTGGGTGAGAGGTGAGTACGGCAAAGGGAATCGCCAGACAAAGGCCCAGCATGATTGGCGCAGCCCATGGCAGAACGCTCGGTTCGATGATCAACAACATCATGAACAGCGCCTTGCCGAACAGGCTTTGTGGCCACAGGCCCCGCAGTGCCGTTCCCCAACTAAGCTGATGCGCGTCGCGTTCCTGGCCAGACCAGCTCACCGAACGGCCAAATAAAAGACCGATCATGAATAGAGTAACGCGGAAGGCGACGACCGGTGCCAACATGATCGAGAATAGGGTTTCAACGGCCGCGCCCATCGCAAACCGAATGCGCCCGCCATATTCGCGCGCTCCTCCGGTTCTGAGCGCAATATCGATCCACCCGGCGATTTTTGGGAACAGCGACACAGCGAACATGATGAAGAACATTGAAATGGCGAATGCCGCGTCAATGTCCATTACATCTGTGTCGAACAATTTAAATGCAGCGGCGGAGGTCATCAGCATCCACGCAGGGGCACCAAAGTACATCATGATGGCTGCGAACACCTGAAACCGGCTCATCGGTTTCAAACCTTTTGTGCCCAGCAACCAAATGTATTGCATATTACCCTGACACCACCGCAGGTCGCGGCGGGTGAATTCAAACAAGGTTGGTGGGTTGTCTTCCCAGCTTTCACCCTCAACCGGCAGCACGCGCACTTCGTATCCTGCGCGGCGCATGAGGGCAGCCTCTACCTGATCGTGGCTCAGGATATGGCCAGACAATGGCCCCTTGCCTGACAACACCGGCAAATCACAATCGGCATAGAACGGCGCGACACGAACCAGTGCGTTATGGCCCCAATAAGGCCCGCAATCGCCATGCCACCACGCAGCCCCCATGGTAAAGCTGCGCATGCCGTGGCGCATGCCAAACTGAAAGATGCGCGCAAAGGCGCTATCGGCTGGCGTGCCAACAACAAGGCTTTGTAAAATTCCAAGGCGTGGGTAACGCTGCATGATCCGCGCCATTCGCAAGATCGCAGAACCAGACATCAGGCTGTCGCTGTCCAACGGCAGAAAGTAGTCGTACCCCTGCCCCCAACGATCGAGAAAATCGCGGATGTTACCCGCTTTCCAGCCCGTGTTTTTTGTGCGTCTGCGGTAATGGGCGGTTACGCCTAATTCACTACGCCACAGATCGAAAAGACGTTCTTCCTCGGCACCAATTTCCGCATCATCGGTATCTGACAACACATAGACATCGAACTGATCGCCAGAACCGGTTGCGTCAAGACTGCGCCGCGTTTCCACCAGTCGTGCAAATGCCCTTGCAGGGTCTTCATTACGTAGGAACATCAGAACCGCGGTTTTGGCTGTGATCGCTGATGTGTCAGTTTCATCAATAAAGGGGCTGGTTGCGGCAAGGCCGTCTTTCGAACCATGAAGCAGCCAAAGGCCAATTACGGCGTTCCAAAAGCCCATCACTGTCCACGGGGCACCAAACAGGAAACAGCCGAAGATCACCATATCGGTGATTGTCCAACCGCCTGAGGCGAAGATTTGGATCAGCCCGGTGGCCAAGGCACCCATGGTCAGCACATTCAATGCTATCACAATCAGCCGTCGCCGGGTGAGCATACGTGCCGATTGCATGCCCGCAGGCGTCAGGCCCGCTGGTGGCGCAATTTCTTGCAGCACCGGCTTTTGCGCTTCGCTGGTCGAATTCGTCGCAATGTCGCTCATGTGATCGTCTTTCCGGTGCGTCTTTTGAAACAGGGCGATATGATCACCCCATGAATCGAGTCAATACCCCGCCTAGCGGTCTGTGGCACGTAGGGCCACGTCAATGTGAACAACGCGTCAGCAACTCTGGCGACGGCGATATTCGTGTTGACACAATCTGTTCGCTGATCAGCCGAGGCACAGAGCGCCTGATTGCTGAAGGCCGCGTGCCAGAGGCCGAGCATGAGCGGATGCGCGCGCCTCATCAGGAAGGTGACTTCCCCTACCCGGTCAAATACGGCTACGCGGCTGTTGGCCGGATAGAGGGGGGATCGCGGGTATTTGCTCTGTACCCTCACCAAGACTGGTTTGCCCTTTCTGCCCCTGACCTGATTGCTGTGCCAGATGCTATTCCCAGCCATCGCGCCGCGTTGGCTGCTAATATGGAAACGGCCCTGAACGCGCTGTGGGATGGTGGGGCTGGGCCGGGTGACAGGATTGCCGTTGTTGGCGGTGGTTTGGTCGGCTGTTTGGTCGCCCGATTAGCCTCTCGCCTGCCCGGTACAGAAGTTACGCTGGTAGATGTGGCGACTGAGCGAGAGAGCATTGCCCATGGTCTGGGTGTAAATTTCGCACTGCCTGATCAGGCACCAGTCAACTGCGATCTTGTTTTTCACACCTCTGCTACCGCACCCGGCCTGTCCACAGCGCTCGGTTTGCTCGGCGATGAGGCCGCTTTGGTGGAGATGAGCTGGTACGGCGATAAAGTCGTATCCGTGCCGCTGGGCTCTGCCTTCCACGCGGGCAGACAGCGGATCATTTCTTCGCAGGTTGGAAAAGTCAGCCAATCCCGCCGCCCACGCTGGTCTTATCAACGGCGGTTGAGCAAGGCCATGGCTTTGCTGGATGACGTGGCGCTGGATTGCCTGATTGGCAATCAAGTCGCATTTGCCGATCTGCCCACAGAAATGCCAAATATCCTAGCGCCAGATGCGCCGGGAATTGCAACGATTGTAACTTATTAGAGGCGGAAACCCGCATGTACGCAGTTCAAGTTCGTGATCACATCATGGTCGCCCATTCATTAAAGGGAGAGGTTTTTGGCCCCGCCCAAGGTATGCATGGCGCAACCTATGTAGTGGATGCCACATTCTATCGCTCAACACTAGGTGAGGAGCGGATTGTGGTTGATATCGGCCGGGCAACTGATGCGCTGAAAGCGGCATTAGGTCAGTTGAACTATGGCAACCTTGATGAGTTGTTTCCCGGTGAATTGACCACAACTGAATGGCTGGCCAAATGGGTATTTGATGAACTTGCTGGTGCCGCTGGCCGCGGTGAATTTGGCCCCGGCGGCGATCAGGTGGAGCGTATTCGGGTGACTCTGAACGAAAGCCACACAGCGCTGGCATGGTACGAAGCGGACCTTTGAAGGCCTTCTCGTGAAACCCTGTCTCGCTTACCCCGGCGATCTGAACACTCCGACAGGCGGCTATGTCTATGATGCCGCCGTAATCAACGCCAGTGAAGGGGCGATGGTGCCTTTGGCTTTGCCCGATGGCTTTCCTGATCCGTCGGGCGCTGATTTGGCGGCGGCTCAACAGGCACTGTCGCGCGCTGGTACTGCGGTCATTGATGGTTTGGCTTTTGGCGTGATGCCCGTTGAATTGATTGAAGCCTTGCCACGCAGGCCAATTGCCTTGTGTCATCATCCACTAGGGTATGAGCCCGGAATATCGACAGAACGCAGTGCTATGCTTGTTGAGGCCGAGCGGACGGCGCTTTCTCATGCGGCTCATGTGGTTGTCACAAGCGATGCCACTGCGCGGGTGTTGGTCTCTGACTTTGGCTTATCTGCGGACCATATTTCAGTGGCCCCGCCGGGGTTGGAGCGGTTTGGTGTTGCGCCGTTCTGGACCGCAGGGAAAACAACTGAAACGCCAGTTATTCTGACTGTTGCTTCACTAACCTATCGCAAAGCACATGACGTTTTGGTTCAGGCTTTATCTAAAATCTCGGATATGAACTGGCGGGCGCAATGGGTTGGGCCGGTCGATCGAGAGCCCGGGCGATTACAAGCCTTGCAGGACATGATTGCGGATTGCGGATTGTCGGATCGAATAGAGATTGCCGGTGCTTGTGAGATTAACAAATTGAATGAAGCCTACAACAAAGCCGCCCTGTTCTGCTTACCAAGCAGATACGAAGGTTATGGCATGGTCTTTGATGAGGCCATGATGCGTGGGCTGCCCATTGTTGCATGTAATGCCGGCGCAGTTGGCGATGTCGTGCCAGAAAACGCTGGGCTTCTGTGCCCTATCGACGATCCAACTGCTTTGGCAGCATCGCTTCGCAATTTGTTACAAAACCGGGAACTGGCATCGGCCAAAGCAACGGCGGCGAGAGAACATGCTTTGACCCTTCCAAGTTGGAGAGACACTTACAGTGTATTCGCCGAAGTGCTGAGGAGAGTGGGATGACAGGCTTTTCCGCCGAATGGTTGGCGCTACGTGCGCCTGCCGATGATCAAGCGCGAGATCAAGGCCTCATTGATACTCTTTTAGGCTGGGTGGGCGACCGGCAACTTCGTATCGCGGACTTAGGTGGCGGCTCCGGTGCAGCACTACGGGCGTTGTCTCCGGTATTGCCTGCTGGGCAAGATTGGCAGGTTTTCGACTATGATGCTGCGCTGTTAAGTGGTGTAGGTGATGGCGCTGAAACTGTTGTTGCTGATTTAGCGAATAGTCCTGAAACGGCCTTTAAGAAAAAGCCGGAACTCGTTACAGGGTTTGCATTTTTTGACCTGACATCTGGCGATTGGATTGAACGTCTGGCTGATTTTATAGCGGCTTCAGGTGCTGCTCTATATGCGCCGCTGACCTATGATGGCCTTGAAACGTGGTTGCCTACGCCTGCTTATGAAGTCGAGGCGCTGGCTGCTTTCAATCGCGACATGCAGCGCGATAAGGGCTTTGGCCCGGCGTTGGGTGCCGATGCTGCACCGAAATTAGCGTATGCGATGAAAACACGGGGCTATACCGTGCGTAAAGCCCTCAGCCCGTGGCGATTGGACAGATCGCAGCACGGAATAATGATGGATGCTTTAGCAAATGGCGGGGCGGACGCATTGGCGACCGCCTTGTCCGAAGCCACCCTCGCAGAATGGCACACTGGACGGTTAGGTGCGAAAACGGCTGAGGTTGGCCACATCGATGTTCTGGCTTTACCACCGGGTTGAATTGGTCATAGGCTGCGCGAAATCATTCAGAAAGCCATCCACATGCCCCATATCGGACCAGATGTTACCCTAGACGACCCCGCCTATATTCATGATACATCGCTGATACATGGCAAAGTCAGCATCGCGCCGGGCGCTTCGGTATGGCCCTATGTGGTGATGCGGTCTGAAATGCATGAAATTGTTATTGGAGAGCGGACCAACATTCAGGATCATGTGATGATCCATGTTGGCTATACCACCCCCACAATTATCGGTAATGACTGCTCAATTACTCATCGCGTTGTACTGCATGGCTGCGAAATTGGTGATCGCTGCCTGATCGGTATCGGTGCAACGATTATGGATGGCGCGAAAATCGGAGAAAATTCGATTGTTGCAGGCCATGCCATTGTATCCGAGGGGTCAGAATTTCCCCCAAACTCAATCATTGCTGGCGTGCCCGCAAAACAAGTCGGGACGCGGGATAATGGCGCAGCTAACCTAATGAATGCCAAATTCTATCATATCAACGCGCAAAATTACGCGCAGGGTGTTGAGCGATTGTCTGGTGACGACCTGAAGCAGTTGGCCAGCTCTGGTTAACTCATTGGCCAGATCGCCTAGTTAATCGCAAACTCACCAGCAACATTCCTCCACTCACCCGGCGCGATTAGCTTGCGGTGGGTGTAGCGGACCGAATGCAGTGGCCCTTCGATTTTCTCTCGCCAGAAATCGATAAACTTGTAAAGCCGCGGGTATTCGGGCGCGAGATCATATTCCTGCCAGACAAAACTGTTCAGGACATTGCGATAGTCCGGCATACGATAGATCAGCTCTGCTGTGGTGAGCCCGTAGCCCTTTAGCATCAATTGGGTTTCGGAGAGATTTTCAGGGGCCGTCCCAACGATTAGCTCAGATTTAGGTGCCTTCATTAGTGCCTCCATATCCGTCTATGGATTCAACTTAATGCAGCAAACCATTGAAACAACGTTACTATTTTCACATTGCAGTTATTTTTGATCTACTCGGCGACGGCCCGCCGCGCAATTGAGGCGAATTTTTCGTCCAGCTCAGTCGCGATTTTCATCACCTCTGGGCTATCGTCCGCATAGGGCGAAAACAAGTAGCTGGGTGTCTTGTAGGACAAAGTCGCGCCGTCTTCATCCTCCGTCACATAGAACCGGATTGGGGCCTCTATCATAGCCGCAACTGAGGCGCGGATCATTCTGACGGCGTAGACGTTATTGTAGACGCCTATCACGCGATTGCCGGGGATGGTTATGCCTCGTTTTTTCGCTGCCCCAGTTGGGCCTGCCTGCGTTACAACAAACAACCCTTCGACTTTGACCGCCGCCTTAACCCGACTGATCAGGTCTTTGTATGCAATGGGGGTTTCGTGAACCTCCCACCCCTCACGGGGTTCTGGACCCGCAAAGGCCGAGGTTGCGAATAGAGTTAGGGCGACGATCAGATAGCGCAATTTAGGCCTCCTTAGATTTCAAAAGGATTGGCGGGTCCATTGACAAAAATGCCCGCATCCGAACACCCAGGAATGACCCAGCAAATCCCCAGATCAGCCACCACCAGCCATGCAGGCTGCCAGAGACAAGGCCGCCGAGGTAAGCGCCGATGTTGCAGCCATAGGCAAGCCGTGCGCCGTAGCCCATCATCAACCCGCCGATTACGGCAGTCAGCAACTCCCGCCGGGTCATCTGGAGTTTCGGAGCAAATTTTCCAGCCATTGCTGCGGCAGCCATCGCGCCAAACACGATGCCAAAATTCATAACCGATGTACTATTGGCAAACACGCTGGCCTTTAACTGCCCTGAACGCCAGCCAGCCCAATAAATCCACTCGCTCACATCACCGCCTAGGCTGGTGTAAATCTTAGCCCCCCACAATGCGAAGGCAGATGTGACACCCCAAGGGCGGCCAAGAACCAGAAAACTACCAATACTGACCAAAGCCAAAGTAATAGCACCAAGGGTTAATGACCATGGGCCGAATGGGATGGAACCGGTCGAACGGGTAACTTCTAATCCGCCATGAGTGCGGCGTTCTATGATGACTGAGACCCAGGTGATTAACGCCAACACAAAGCTCATCAAAGCAAGTGCACCCATTGGGCCAAGCTCTTTGATCAGGCTGATACCTCGATTGTTGTTAAGGCGATATGTAACAATGTCCTTCAAGGCCTCATAGGCTGGGCCAGAACCCTCTGCCGCTGGTCGGGTCCAAAACTCCCAATGCGCGGTCGCAATAACTGAGCCTGTTACAAAGAAGGCCAGAACAACCACCATGCGGGTCGATCCACCGCCAGTGGTAAACAAAGTACCAGAGGCGCAACCACCGCCTAATTGCATGCCTGCGCCAAAAACAAAGGCCCCGAATGCACTGGCCACACCCATTGGCAGGATAAACCCGCGTGCTGCGAAATCGCCGGTTCCCCACGCGATTAATGGAAACGAAACCAAACATGTAAGGGCGATTAACAGCATCTGTGCCCGCAGGCCTGCCCCTCTTCTTTCCCGAACTATGCGCCGCCATGCGCCGGTAAATCCAAACGAAGCATGGTAAAGGCCAAATCCAGCAACGCCGCCGATAAGGGTCGCAGCGGCCAACGCCATTCCTTTTTCGCCATAGGCAAGGCTGGCCACGATGGCCAGTGCTGCTATGGCCACTATCACTACAGGAGTTTTCATTTGTTCACTTTTCAAGAAAGCCTCGTTCACGCGCAACCCACTCATATTGACGTAGGCTCACATCTGGGTGAAGCGACGGCCCAAAGCCGCGCTTTACGCAGATTAATAGGTTAAACAACCGTCAAAGCAGTAATCCGTTGACGCAGATCAACAGTATTTGAGTTTAGTACAGAGGCGCCGAGTGAGCGAGAACGTCCCAAAAACAGTCCGTGACCAACGGTTAGATTTTTTCCGCGGCCTAGCGATGTTTATCATCCTGTTTGCCCATACGCCGGGCAATGCCTGGACATTGTGGATTCCCGCGCGTTTCGGATTTTCTGATGCAACCGAAATCTTTGTTTTTTGCTCCGGCATGGCCTCTGCTTTGGCTTTCGGTGCTGTGTTCGCTAATTATAGCTGGCTATTAGGTACTGCACGGATCGTTTTTCGTATTTGGCAGGTCTATTGGGCGCATATTGGCGTCGTGTTGGCCACAGCATTGTTAATGGTTGCTTTGGATAAGACGGGACTGGGCACACCGGGCAAAGTGTATGCTGATTGGTTTCCGGTAAACGGCATCTTTAACAAAACCCACGAAACGCTGTTTGGTTTGTTTACGCTCAGCTACATCCCCGGTTTGTTCGATATTCTGCCTATGTACTTGGTCATTCTGGCGTTGGTACCGGTAGTTATGACAGCGCACAAATTTGGCGGAAAAGAAGCGGCAATGGCTTTGGTCGTTCTGATGTGGCTGGTGGCCAATTTGGCCGGCTACGCACGGCATATGCGAGAAGTAGAAGACTTAACGGCTTTCCAACATTTTTTTGTAACTTTGGGTCAAGGGTTCACTTGGATGAACTTTCCTGCTTCACCCACGAACCCCAATCCCACTTGGTTTTTTAACCCTTTTGGCTGGCAACTGGTATTCTTTACCGGGTTTGCATTTGCGATGCGCTGGTTACCTGCCCCGCCGATCACGCGCGCTCTGGTTTGGTTGGCCGTTGCGGTGATTGTTATCACCATGCCTTTGGCGTGGCATAAAATGTTCCAATATTACACCGGCTTTCTGCCAGAACATCTGGGCGGTGCCGTGCTTTGGGATGTTCGTGAAGCGATTGAGCCGTTCCGGTGGAAATCTTGGGTTGGCCTCTGGCGCTATGTACATTTTCTAGCTGTTGGGTATCTCGCCTTTGCAGCAGTTGGCCCCTTGGGCGCACGTCTGAACACAGGCTGGAGTATGCGTCATCGCAGCGGACAGCAGCGAAAGCTTATCAGGCTGCTTTTGGCACCTGTACTGATACTGACCCTACCCTACGTTTACGTCGATGAGATCAAATGGATTGCACCGGCATTGGACCGTTTTATCCTAGCCAACTATCCATTACTGCCCGGACGTTATATTGGGCTTGCCCAACTGCTGCATTTAGCCGCCTTCATCCCATTTGTTTGGCATTCAGTTGGGGATAATTCCCGTCAATGGCTGCTAAAAGACGGCTTTTTGAGCATCGTCCCGGTCATTCGAAAAGTCGGCACCCAAAGTCTCGCCGTTTTTCTAGTGTCTATCGTTCTTAGCCGCTTCAACGGTTGGTGGATGGATTCGATGGACGCTTATATTGACCATGTCGGCTGGACATATTTGCAGCCAAGGGATGTTTGGATGGTTCTTTTGGTAAACGGGACCGGCATTGCAATCTTGATTGCAACCGCTTTCAGCGTTGGTTGGTTCAAGTCTCAGCCGTGGAGGCAACGCCGGCCTGCCAAAATAGCGCAAGATAAGACACAAGAGCCGGTGGCGACACCTCGCCCAGTAGTTTAAGGACCATAACTATGAACTACTTAGCCACCACAGGGTCTGACCCATTAACGCCAATTGACATCGAAGGACCGGTGGTCGTCGCACAATTGGGACAATCTCTGGATGGCCGAATTGCTACGGCTACTGGGGCTTCTAAGTATATTTCGGGTTTTGAAGCACTGAAACATCTGCACCGTTTGCGGGCAGAGGTGGACGCTGTGATGGTTGGCGTTGGTACTCTGATCGCCGATGATCCAGCCCTAACCGTTAGGCATGTCGAAGGCCGAAACCCGACACGTGTTGTTATCGACCCATCCGGTCGAGCGCCGGAAAACATGCAAATTCTAACTGACGGCCAAGCGCCTGTTGTTTTTGTAACGCAACCGGGCGTGAAAATACCGAACGGCGTTGATCAAATTGAACTGGCTCCTGAACCGAATGGCTGTTTTACGCCGCAAGCGATCATCGCTGCCCTTCGTGATTATGGCCTGCCGCGCGTACTGGTCGAGGGTGGCGCGGATACATTAGCCCGCTTTCTGGATGCTCAGGCGATTGATCTCTTGCATGTTCTGGTTGCGCCAATCATTCTAGGTTCGGGTAAAGCAGGGTTTTCACTGGCTCCAATTGATCAGCTTGATGAGGCGATCAGGCCACGGACCACTGTTCACTTATTTAATGACGGAGACGTGCTGTTCACCTGCGATCTCCGGTAAATTGGGCGAGGTTTAGGCATGAGCGAACATAAATACCCAGCCATTCAGCGCGGGCTGCATTGGGTCATTGCATTGATGGTCCTGGGTACCTTGGCAGTCGGCATGTTACTTGGTTGGCTTGGCTACGGCGGCGTCGTCAAAAGCTTTGGCCAAGACATGACCAATATGTTGTACAAATACCATAAAACTTTCGGCGTCATAATCCTGTTCGCCATGATCATACGCATCATCGTCAAAATTCGAATGGGAAAACCGCCTTACGCCAATCCGTTAACTTCGTTTGAAAAGGCTGCAAGCGGCGCTGTGCATGGTTTGCTGTATGTCTGCCTGCTTGCGATGCCGATTCTTGGCTGGCTCGCGACCAGCGCAGGTGGATATCCAGTTGAGTTCTTTAATTGGACACTGCCCAACCCGATTAGCAAAGACAAAGAGTTGTCCGAGACTTTGTACTGGCTGCATGGTGCGGTTGGTTGGATGACAGCGGCTTTGGTCGCGGCACATATTGGCGCTGCGCTAATGCATGGAATCGTCAAACGCGACGGTGTTTTGCAACGTATGCTGTAAAAATTGCAGGGCAGATCGCCTGATCTGCCCAACTTCTGCGCAAAATACATTAACTGCGCCCCTTTGCGTCTTGCCCATACCCGCCATATAAGCGAATAGATCAAACACGCGCGGTCATTTTGATGCGCAAAGCGCGGGGCAGAAGGGCGGACAATAGATGTTCAACGGTATTTTCGGCATGTTCTCGTCGGACATGGCCATTGACCTCGGCACGGCAAATACGCTTGTCTATGTAAAAGGCAAGGGCATTGTTTTGAACGAGCCGTCGGTTGTCGCTTATCACGTCAAAGACGGTAAAAAAGAAGTTCTGGCCGTTGGCGAAGATGCCAAGCAAATGCTGGGACGTACACCCGGTTCAATTCAGGCCATCCGCCCAATGCGCGATGGTGTGATTGCCGACTTTGACGTCGCTGAGGCGATGATCAAACACTTCATTCGCAAAGTTCATAAACGTGGCGTTTTCACCGCCCCTCAGATCATCGTATGCGTACCTTATGGCGCAACGGCTGTTGAGGAACGGGCGATTATGGAAAGTGTGCTTTCCGCTGGCGCTCGCAAAGCTGCGCTAATCCCAGAACCCGTTGCTGCTGCCATTGGCGCTGGCATGCCGTTTGGGGAGCCGACAGGCTCCATGGTCGTCGATATTGGCGGTGGTACCACTGAGGTCGCTGTTCTGTCGTTGGGCGACATCGTTTATGCGCGTTCTGTCCGCGTCGGCGGCGATAAAATGGATGACAGCATCATCTCTTACCTTCGCCGTCAGCAGAACTTGTTGGTTGGTGAAGCAACGGCAGAGCGGATTAAGAAAGCCATTGGCATCGCGCGTATGCCCGATGATGGCCGTGGTGAAGCGATGGAAATTCGCGGTCGCGACTTGCTGAATGGCGTTCCAAAAGAAATCGAAATCACTCAGGCCCAAATCGCTGATGCACTACAGGACCCTGTGCAGCAGATTGTCGAAGCTGTAATGGTCGCACTTGAGGCCACTCCACCAGATTTGGCCGCCGATATTGTTGACCGTGGTGTAATGTTGACCGGCGGCGGAGCGTTGCTGGGTGATCTTGATGTTGCGTTGCGTGAGCAGACAGGCTTGGCTGTAACCGTAGCTGATGAGAGCCTTAATTGCGTGGCCCTCGGCACGGGAAAAGCATTGGAACACCGCGCTGCCCTGCGCCACGTTCTGCGCGATAGCGTCTGACGCCCAAACAACCGGCTGTCAGCGCCTAGGACAGGAGCGGCCTGAATGGCCCGAGACAACGGCGATATTGGTGCTGAATTCGGCAGGCTGCTGCGGCGGAGCGTTCTAGTTGCGCTCATTGGCCTGTGCATCCTGCTTTTCGTTCTGTGGCGTGCCGATAATCCACGTATAGAACGTATGCGGCTGGCCCTCGCCGACCGGGTTCTACCCTCTATCGAGATTACATCGAACCCGCTCCACGCTGGCGCGGATATGGTAGCTGATTTTGAGAATTTCACGAGGGTCTATGAGCAAAACAAAACACTACGCCGCGAAATTCAACGGCTGCGGATTTGGCGCGAAGCAGCTCAGCAGTTGGAACGCGAAAATGCGCAACTGAGGGCTTTGAACAATCTGAAGCTTGGTGAAAAAGTCGGCTATGTCGCCGGTGAAGTGATTGCTGACAGTGGCGGACCATTTGCGCAAAGCGTGTTGTTAAATATCGGCTCACGCAAGGGTGTATTAGATGGCTCTGCCGCGGTGGATGGTGACGGATTGGTTGGCCGCATTGTTGGTGTCGGGCAGTCTGCATCCCGTTTGTTACTGTTGACCGACTTTAACAGCCGCGTACCTGTCAAAGTCCTTCCTAGCGGTCGGCGGGCTATTCTGACCGGCGAAAATACCGAGGCGCCTCGGCTTAGTTTTCTGGAAACGATGCTGGGTGTAGCTCCGGGAGATCGCGTTACGACAACGGGGGACGGCGGCGTTTTCCCACCTGACCTTTTGGTCGGGCATGTCGCCATTGTTGGTGAACGTAGCGCCCAGGTACAGATCAGCGCAGACTACGAACGCCTAGAGTTCGTCCGCGTACTTCTGTACCGGCCTTCAACGGAAATTGATGTGCCGGGCGGATTAATTCTGCCAAAACTAACTGATCAGAGCGAGGCAGAATAGCCTATGTTTGGTCGGGTCACCTTATATCAACGGCTAAGCGCGGCAGCGTTGCTAATTGTGTTTGGGTGGCTGGCAATATTGATCGAAATAACGCCTATTAACCAAAGCGTTACAGCCCCTTCTTCACCTGACATTTTGTTCTGTATTCTGGCCTTCATGGCCATTCGTAGGCCAGATACAACGTCGGTCTGGTTAGTGTTGTTACTCGCCCTATCGAGAGACCTGCTGACAGGCGGTCCAGTTGGTTTAGGGGCCTTGACTATATTGGCTGCAGTAGAGTCACTGCGGATCATATCCGCCTTGCTACGCCGCCGTCGTGTGATTGAGATTGCGGCAATTATCACCGCAGCATTTGCAATCAACATTATCCAAGCAGTGTTGTTGACGGTTACGCTGGCTGATACCCCATCGCTAATGCCTTTGTTAGAGCGCACTGTGTTTACTATAGCGACCTATCCCATCGTGTTCTTTTTATTCCGACAGGTGCTGCGTGTTCGGGGCGACACTGAATCGTTGGCTGGCCGGGTAGGAACAGATTGATGCGCAAGTTTTCGTTCAAACCCAAGGACGCCAATCGCGCTGCTGGACTTACCCGCAGAGGCGCCATTCTGTTGGGTGGTCAAAGCCTGTTGATTGGTGGGCTAGTTTGGCGCATGCGCAAGTTACAGATCGACGAGGCGGAATCTTACCGGAAGCTAGCCGAGGAAAACCGCGTTAATGTTAGGCTGATTGCGCCCGCCCGTGGCGAGATTTTTGATCGCAATGGCCGCAAACTGGCAATCAACCGCCAAAACTATCGCGTCGTTATGGTTCGCGAACAGGCCGGTGATATCGAAGCAGTGCTGGATGAACTGGGTCGGTTGATTGACATTTCCCCACGCCAACGCAGCCGTGCCTTACGGGAAATGAGATCAAAAAGCGCCTTTGTGCCAGTTACTGTAGCAGAGCATTTAACTTGGGATGATTTTGCCCAGATCAATGCAAACGCCCCGTCGCTACCCGGTGTCGCGCCAGAAGTTGGGTTAACGAGATTCTACCCGGAGCATGAAACCTTTGGTCATGTCATCGGGTATGTTAGCCGGTTTTCCGAACGGGATGCCCGACGCGAAGATGCGCAGGACCCGCTTTTTCAAATCCCGGATTTCCATATCGGAAAAATCGGTGTTGAACGGGCAGTAGAACCAACATTGCGTGGTGTGGTTGGTGCCCGCCGCATTGAAGTTAATGCGGTCGGCCGAGTGATAAGGGAAATTGACCGCAATGAAGGTCAAGCTGGCACTGACCTTGGCCTATCTATCGATCTGGACCTTCAACGTTATGCCATGCAACGCCTAGCGGGTGAAAGTGCGGCTGCAGTGGTTATGGATGTTGATACCGGCGATATTCTTGCGCTTGCGTCTACCCCGGCATTTGACCCGAACAAGTTTGTTGTCGGCATTTCGCAGGATGAATGGAGCGGTTTACTTAACGACAAATACCGCCCCTTATCGAACAAAACCACTGCGGGTTTGTATCCGCCCGGCTCTACTTTCAAGATGATCGTTGCCATGGCGGCGCTCGAAAAAGGAGTGGTCACCCCCGGTGAGAAAATATTCTGCAACAGCAAGTACCGCTTAGGTGACCGCGATTTTCACTGCTGGAAACGCGGCGGTCACGGTCAAATGCATGTGCGTGACGCACTGAAGCAGTCCTGCGACGTCTATTTCTATGAAATAGCACGGCGTGTTGGCGTTGATAACATTGCTGAAATGGCGCGTCGTTTCGGACTCGGTGAAGCACCGGATGTTTCCATCTCGGCCGTCAGGTCCGGCTTGATTCCGACCAAGGATTGGAAACGTGCAAGCCAAGGTCAAGGCTGGTTGGTTGGTGACACGTTGAACGTTGGCATTGGTCAGGGGTATGTTTTGGCCAGCCCTATACAGCTTGCCACCATGGTCGCGCGCATAGCTGGCAATGGCAAAGCCACCGCGCCACGGTTAATCAGCGAGATGAATGGAGAAGCGTCCGCACTGCTCGATGCGCCTGATCTTGGTGTTTCCACTGGCACTTTGAAATTGATCCGCGAAGCAATGTTCGCCGTCAGCAATGAAAAACGTGGCACCGCATTTCGCAGTCGGATTGATGACAAAGAATTTGCCATGGCCGGTAAAACCGGGACTTCGCAAGTTCGCCGCATCACCAAAGCAGAACGTGCACAAGGCGTGTTTAAAAACGAGGACCTACCGTGGGAGCGGCGCGACCACGCACTGTTCGTTGGCTTTGCCCCTTATGATAATCCGAAATACGCGATTTCGGTGATTGTTGAACATGGCGGCGGCGGCAGCAAAGCAGCAGCCCCGATTGCCCGTGATGTCATGATGCGGGCGCTGTACAACCAAGAACCGCCCTTGCGAGCATATCCACCTGAACAACGTGAAGAGATTGAGCGACAGAGAGAAGAAGAGCGTCTTCGCACACCCGAAAGCGAAAGACAGCGCGCATGAGCTTAACTTTCAGAGAAGGCTCTGCCACCGCTCAACGTCTGACCCTATGGCGAAAAATCTTTCGCTTTAACTGGGGTTTAGCACTGTTGATCGTGGCAGTGTCCTGCATCGGTTTTCTGATGTTAGCATCAGTTGCTGGTGGAGAACTGGACCCTTGGGCGCGCCGTCAAATGACCCGCTTTGGCGTGGGGATCGCGGTGATGATTATTGTTGCAATGATCGACATTCGCGTTTGGCGGACGGCTACCCCGCTGATTTATGTCGGTGCGCTCGGGTTGTTAATCGCCGTTGAATTTCTTGGCGTTACCGGCATGGGCGCACAACGTTGGATCAACCTCGGCTTTTTCCTGCTGCAACCATCTGAGTTGATGAAAATCGCTTTGATCATCGCAATCGCACGATATTACGCTTGGTTGCCGGTTGAGAATACATCCCGCATCATCTGGGTGCTTCCTCCGCTGATTTTGATTTTGATTCCGGTCGCTTTGGTGCTGCGACAGCCCGACCTTGGCACTGCTTTGCTATTAATCATGGGCGGTGTCGGAGTGATGTTTTTGGCGGGCGTTAGCTGGTGGTTCTTTATCACCGGGCTGGTTGGGGGCGTCTCTGCAACGGTAACCGTGTGGCTGTCAAAAGGCACTGATTGGCAGATATTAAAGGACTATCAATTCCGCCGGATCGAAACCTTTCTGAATCCCGCTCAGGACCCGCTTGGCGCGGGCTATCACATCACCCAGTCCAAAATCGCTTTGGGCTCTGGTGGGCTGTCTGGCCGTGGATTTATGGAGGGGACGCAAAGCAGGCTTAATTTTCTTCCTGAAAAGCACACGGATTTCATCTTTACGACGTTGGCAGAGGAATTCGGCTTTATTGGTGGCGTCTCGTTGCTAACGCTGTATGGGCTTATCCTACTATTTTGCTTTGCCTCGATGATTGCCAATCGTGACCGGTTTGGGGCGTTGCTGACGGGTGGCCTTTCCCTCACGTTTTTCCTGTTTTTCGCCGTGAATATTTCGATGGTTTTGGGGCTTGCGCCGGTCGTTGGCGTGCCGCTTCCGCTGGTCTCATATGGCGGTAGCGCCATGCTGGTCCTTTTATTCGCCTTCGGATTAGTGCAAAGCGCTCATATCCACAGGAAATAGCCGCCCAAACACGGGTGTGCACAGGCGAGGGTTTGTGATGACGACTGTTCTATTCTCTGGCAAAGGCAATCAGGCTGAGGCATGGGGCGAAGCCTTAACGCGGTGGAGCCGTGATTTAGGCGTTCCGATTAAGCTCTATACGGACCCGGCTACGGTTTCCCCGACTGATGTCGATGTCGTTGTTGTTAACCCGAACGGTGTTGTTTCAGATTTTGCGCCCTACAGTAACGCAAAAATGTTGCAAAGCATTTGGGCAGGTGTGGAAGTTTTTCTGGCCAATAAAACCATCCCGGACGGCCCGATCCTGACCCGGATGGTTGAGGATGGAATGACCGAGGCGATGTCAGAGTACATCTGCGGTCACGTCATGCGCCATCACTTGGGCTTGGATCAGCACATTCACGATAGCGCCCGCGCGGTTTGGAACCCGGTTCCGCCGCCAATTGCCCGGGAGCGTCGAGTTGGGGTTATGGGGCTCGGCGCACTCGGTTCTGACGCTGCCAAAATGCTGGTGAAGCTCAATTTTGACGTTGCTGGCTGGTCTCAGTCACAAAAGGATATTGAGGGTGTTAAGTGCCTTTGCGGTGCCGGTGGGCTTCGCCAACTGATTGAACGCTCAGAAATCCTAATCACTATTCTGCCCCTGACTGACGCCACCCGGCATGTGTTAAATGCTGAAAGCCTGTTTTGGGCTCCAAAAGGCGCGGTTATCATTAACCCGGGTCGTGGGCCGTTAATCAATGATGATGCGCTTTTGGCAGCACTTGCGGTCGGCCATATCGGTCATGCAACCTTGGATGTGTTCGATATTGAACCCCTTCCCACTGACCACCCCTACTGGCGCAATCCTAACGTTACTGTTACGCCCCACCTCGCGGCTGAGACGCGAACAAATGGCGCGGCCCGCTTCGCGGTGGAACAAATCGGGCGCTTACAACGCGGTGAGCCGCTATTGCACGTTGTAGATAGAGGCGCAGGCTACTAAATACGGGCGCAGGGGACCTCTGCTGAGCGTCTTGGGACGCAGTTGAGTGTTGGGAGCCAGAATGGCCAAGAAAAGAAAACCGTTGATCCAACCTGTTCGCAGGTCGTTGTTGCAGCGTTTGCGCGGCAACTTTTTGGCTGGAATCGTTCTGGTTGGTCCCGTTGCATTGACGATCTATTTGGCGTGGACCCTCATCACCTTTGTCGACGCATGGATCGTGCCTTGGGTGCCGTCGGCTTATAATCCTGGAACATATTTACGTGCTGATGTTCCGGGCTTTGGTCTGGTTGTCTTCCTGATCTTCACCAGTATCGTTGGATATCTAACCAGAAACCTATTCGGCAAACAGATTGTCCGCATTGGTGAGGGCTGGGTAGACCGGATGCCGGTTATTCGCACCATCTATAATGCGCTTAAACAAATTGCTGAAACGATCCTCAATCAATCGCAAACATCGTTCAAACATGCATGTCTGATTGAGTACCCCCGCCGGGATTTATGGGCCATCGCCTTTGTTTCCACCACAACCCGAGGAGAGGTTCCTTTGAAGACTGGTGAACCGGAAATGATGAGCGTGTTTTTACCGACGACGCCCAACCCAACATCTGGCTTTTTGCTGTTCGCACCACGCAAGGATGTCGTGATCCTTGATATGTCGGTGGAACAGGCCGCCAAATTGGTCATCTCCGCCGGTCTGGTTGTTCCCCCCACCAAGGAAGAAATCGCGTCTGGCTATGCCAAACGCGCCATGCCAGAGGCAGTGCAGTAGACCTACTGCGCCTCCGACCACCACCACACATCAGGCATGAAACCCGGCCAATCGCCATATAGTGGCGTTTGGGCAGGGTAGTGTAATCGAGCATCATGTGCGATGCGGCTGCGGTCAGAAAACCAAAACGGCACGACATAACGCCCGGCTGTTAGCACCCTATCCAAAGCCTGCGCAGCGGTTTGCAGTTCATCGCCAGTTTTGGCCCCTGTGAGTTGGTCAATTAGACCATCAACAACTGGATCGTTCACACCAGCATGATTGCGGCTCCCAATCTCTGTCACACCCGCGCTGCCCCAATATTTATATTGCTCTGCGCCTGGTGACAGGCTGAGCGCCCAGCGGTGTACGATCATGTCGAAATCATATTCGACCAAACGCGCTTGATGTTGCGCGGCATCAACTAGGCGCACTTGCGCCTGAATGCCCAGTTTTTTCAAAGCGGATGCATAAATTTCAGCTATTTTCTCATTAGCGGAGAAACGAACGAGAATTTCGAATTCAAATGGCTCGCCCTTGGCGTTGACCAAACTACCATCGACGACATTCCAACCTGCTTGTTTCAGCAGCTTAGTCGCCTTCCGAATGTTACGCCGATTACGCCCATCCCCCTTTGATACTGGTTGCAAGACCGGCCCAGCCACTGCCTCGGCAGGTAACTCTGCATTCGCCAACAGTGCCGCTTCTGCGCCTTCCAACGGCCCACTGTGCGCCAATGGTGAATTACCGAAGTAACTCGGGATGCGTTCATAAGCGCTGGAAAGCAGCGTTTTGCTAATCCATTCAAAATCAAAGGCCATGGTTAAGGCCTCACGAACTCGCAAATCTGCAAACAGCGGGTTGCGAGTATTGAAAACAAAACCACGCATGCCTGTTGGGCGTTGATGCGGCACCTCAGCTTTGACCACTTTGCCATCAACAACGGAGGGGAAATTGTAACCGTCGGCCCAGCGATTTGCATCGCCATCACGGAACACGCTGATCTCCCCCGCCTTAAACGCCTCAAACATAGCCGCGCCGTCGCGGAAGTATTCGATTCGGATTTCATCTAGGTTATGCCGCCCTACATTAACGGGCAGACCCCTGCCCCAATGGTCCTCGTTGCGGCGAAGGGTAATAGAACGCCCAGCTTCCAACTGATCAACGACATAAGGGCCACTGCCAATGACAGGCGTCAGCGTGGTATCAGCAAAATTCCGCCCATCCCATTGGGTTTTTTTGAAAATCGGGCGCAGGCCCAATAGCAGGGCCGCTTCGCGATCAGCCTGTTTGAAGTGAAAACGAACCCCGTTCTCACCAATCCGCTCTATCCGTTCAACGTTTTTCCAACCAGATCGAAAGTTCGGCTGCCCCTTTTCGGCCAATACTTCCATGGAGAAGATTACGTCGTCGACTGTAACCGGCGATCCGTCAGAAAAACGGGCTTTGGGGCTCAACGTAAATGCCACCCAAGATCGATCTGGAGGAGTCTCAACGCTCTCTGCCAACAGCCCGTAGAGGGTAAATGCCTCATCTCGGCTCCGGAACAGCAGCGATTCGAAAGTCTGAACGCGAACTTCCCACGGATAATCGCCCTTAATTATGAAAGGATTCAGATTATCAAAGGTCCCAACCTCGCCAAATACGATTGTTCCGCCCTTGGGTGCATTCGGGTTGGTGTAGGGCAAGTGGGTGAAATTAGAGGATAATTTAGGCTCACCGTGCATCGCCAGACCGTGATTCTGACCGGCCCAGAGTGAATCTGGAATGGTAAGAAATGCTGCCATCATGCCAAAAATAAACAGTTTTTTCGTGAATCCACCTAAGGAAAAACTGCGAATTGGGTTAAAATGGGGCTTGAAATTTCGAGTCATATACCGTTATCCTGATCTCACTGCTCGATAGGTTTCTTGCCTGTATGAAACCTGCCTCAATGCACTTGCGCCCTCGCTTGCGGGGGCGTTTTTTTTGCGCTCCTCAGAACGACACGTCAATGGCGCACTGGCCAAATATGTCCTCCGCTTCTATGTTGCAGCGCAATATTTGCTGAGGAGACGATCATGGCACTATCTGGGAAAACCGCATTCGTTACAGGCTCAAACTCTGGCATCGGATTGGGTGTGGCACGGGAACTTGCGAAACGTGGTGTCAATGTTGCGTTAAACTCCTTTACTGACAACGCAGAGGATCACGCCCTCGCAGAACAGATCGCCACGGAAACTGGTTCGAAAGTAAGTTACTTTTGCGCAGATATGTCTGACGGTGCCGCCTGCCGCGATGTGGTTGCCCGGGTCGCGGACGAGATGGGTGCCATAGACATTTTGGTGAATAACGCCGGTATTCAGCATGTGGCCGCTATTCCTGATTTTGCGCCTGATGCGTGGGATCGGGTTATTGCGATCAACATGAACTCTGTCTTTCACACCTCCGCCGCCGCGATGCCTTTGATGCGTTCACAAAGGTGGGGCCGTATTGTTAACATTGCTTCAGCACACGGGCTGACCGCCTCCCCCTTCAAGTCGGCTTATGTCGCCGCAAAGCACGGTGTGGTTGGCTTTACCAAAGTTACGGCGCTGGAAACGGCAGAGGAGCCAATCACCTGTAACGCCATTTGTCCGGGCTATGTTTTGACCCCATTGGTCGAGGCACAAATCCCCGCGACGATGGAAGAATACGGGATGGAGCGGGATCAGGTAATCCGCGAAGTCATGCTGGCCCGCCAGCCATCCAAGCAGTTCGCAACTGTTGAACAGATTGGCGGCACAACCGCCTATCTGTGTTCAAAAGATGCAGCGCAGGTCACTGGCACGACAATCTCAATCGATGGCGGCTGGACAGCACTCTAATCCGCTAGGCTTCGTGGCGATTACGCCATAACTCCAGCTTAAAGC
>JBMYPG010000033.1:0-23904 GCA_049600095.1 Pikeienuella sp.
CTGACCATGCGCCGATCTTTGCCACATTTGATATTTGAGGGCTGAAATGAGCGAAGCTGTTGTTCTGACAATCGAAGGCGATGTTGCCACCATTTTGATCAACAAGCCGGAAAAGCGAAATGCCCTGACGGTTGCTGGCCTTTTGCTGTTCTCGGAGCATTTGAAAGCGGCAGAGGCTGCGGATGTTCGCGCCCTGATCGTTACCGGCGCTGGGGATCGTGCGTTTTCGGCTGGTGTTGATCTGTCTGATGTTGGGCAAACAGAAAACTGGGGTGAAAACCCGCTGATGGTGCTGTGTAATGAGCTGGAGGCGTTTCCACGCCCGACGATTGCGGTGCTGAATGGCGCCGTGATGGGCGGTGCAGTTGAGCTGTCGCTGTCATGCGATTTTCGGATCGCGGCAGAGGGGACAAAGCTGATGGCGCCGCCAGCGCGCATTGGTATTCACTATGAACCAGCAGGTATTGCCCGTGCAGCGGCCTGTTTGGGTTGGCAGTTAACCAAGCGGATTTTCCTGCTGGCTGAACCGTTTACGGCGGATCAACTGGCAGAGACGGATTACCTCGACCGGATTGCGCCGCGAGATGAACTGAGCACTGTAGTTGATAAGATGGTGGATGACATCAGGCTGGCCGCGCCATTGGCCATCAACGGAATGAAGCAGACAATCGTAGAGATGAGCCGTGGCCGCTTGGATATGGCGGTTGCGCGTGAACGGGTCACAGCAAGCTGGGCGTCTGAGGATATGAAAGAGGGTCTGGCGGCGGTTCAGCAGAAACGCCGCCCGAACTTTACGGGTAAGTAAGCCAGACGGGCAAACGGGGGTCGCTAGAATTAGCGGTCCCCCGTCGATTCATCCGTTCCATCGTCTGGTATGATGAACAAGGCACCCGGAACCTCCACATCTGCGCGCAAAGCGCTGAGCGCTACTGTCGTTACACCGCCCTGTGGGTCATCAACAATCCACTGACGAAGCTCTAGCGGGCTGTCGCCAAATACCATGGTAATCGTGCCGGCTTCGGGTTCATCCGGGTCCTGCGCGACAACGCGAAGCTGGCCATCGGAGCGGTCGATATGGGTGATCGCGCCTTCCTCAGACAAATCGACATTTGTCTTTAGGATCAGGTTAAGCGGCGTGCTGGACAGCGGCAGGCGGGTGACGCTGCTATAGCGTTTGTCGACAATGCCAACCCAGATACCATCGGCAATGACCAAAGCGGGATTTGGTTCGCGGTACTCAAACCGAATGCGTCCGGGGCGACGCATATAGAACTGACCCTCTGACAAGATGCCATCCGGGTCGATCTGAACAAAATCACCGGCGAGCGTGCCGATACCGTTCAGATAAGCAGAGATACGGGCCAAATCACGCGCGTTTTGCGCGGTGGCGGGGGGCACGAAGGCACCGAAGAACAGGGCCAGTGCTGTGATAGGGGTTAGGAACATTCGTTTCATGACCGCTAGTTAGGCCCGATTTGGGGCGAAAAACAGGCCTGTCGCATGAAAAAACAGCTGTTCACGAAAAAATGCGGATGGCGTTTCAGGGGTCTACTTTATCTGCTTTCACTACGTCACCAGACGCACTAGAGCGAATTGCGTTAAGATTGAATCCCTTTGGTAAGACGAGCGGGTTGTGCTGCGCAAACACTGCCTCGCCTTACCAAAGCGATGTCTGTTTCAATGAAAACGCAATTCGCATAAAGCATCCTTATCTTTACTTGCTAGGGTAAATCATGGCGCAAAAAGCCACCGTCTATAAAGTTGAACTTTCCGTTTCCGATATGGATCGTCACTATTATGAGACCCATAAACTGACCGTTGCCAAACATCCTTCAGAGACTGATGAGCGGTTAATGGTGCGTATTTTCGCGTATGCGCTCAGCGCTCATGAGCAATTGGAAATGACGAGGGGTATTTCTACGGATGATGAGCCTGATATTTGGCAGAAAAGCCTGAGTGGTGAGCTTGAATTGTGGGTGACTTTAGGGCTGCCAAGCGAGAAGGTTATTCGACAATCCTGTGGAAAATCTAACGAAGTGATCATCTATAGCTACGGCGGCAAGACCGCTGAGATGTGGTGGGACAAGATAAAAAACAGCACCACAAGGTTTGATAATCTGCGGGTTATGAACCTGTCAGTAGAGGACACCAGCGAACTGGCAAGACTGGCGAGTCGTTCAATGCAGGTGCAGGTTAATATTCAGGACGGCGATTTGATGGTCATTGTGAATGACGACATGGTTCAACTTACGCCGGTTGTATGGAAAGCTGCTGCTTAATGGCGTCTAAATTGGTGGGATTTCGCCGATAGAATAAATAATTCGACTATCCTAGTTATATTAAATCTTTTATTGTTCGATAATACTGGTTATATCGTTTATATGAGCGATTCGAACCATACACACCCGTCCTCAACCTTGCCTTTGGATCCAGAAGAAGCCGCAGCCGGATTTGCTGCCCTGGGGTCAGAGCAACGTCTTGATGTTTTGCGGTTTCTTGTCCGGGCTGGTCCGGAAGGCGTCACCGTCGGTGCGCTTAAAACATCCACCGGTTTGGCAGCCTCCACCCTATCGCACCACATTCGGTTTCTGGCACAAACAGGGTTGATGGTTCAGGAAAAACATGGGCGGCGGATAATCTGTCGGGCTGATTTCGAACGAATTGAATCTCTCGTCGCTTATCTTACGCGCGAATGCTGCGCTGATGCCTGTGACCCGGTTGATGGGGCCAGCCATGATCATGCTGAGAGGATTGAGTAATGACCGACCTTAGTGCTTCGCCAAATGGGTTTTCTGCGTGGATTGCGCGGATCGACCGGGTTTGGGCCTCTATCCCCATTGCTCTGATCGTCATCGCCATTGTGGCACCGGATGCAGTTGTACCGATTGCGGAGAAAACTGTCTCTGCTTTGCTAAGCACTGCGCCCTATATTGCCTTTGCGGTTGCGGCGACGGCTTACTTGCGTGCTTCGGGTGCTGAGGGTGTGGTTGCAGGTGCCTTTAAAGGCAGCGTGGTGCGCATGGTTGTTGTAGCCGCAATGGTTGGTGGATTGTCGCCGTTCTGTTCGTGTGAGGTGATTCCGTTTATTGCGGCCTTACTGGCAATGGGCGCGCCTTTGGCCGCAGTTATGGCGTTTTGGTTGGCTTCACCCATCATGGACCCACCGATGTTTGCAATTACGGCTGGGGCGCTGGGCCTTGATTTTGCTGTAGCAAAAACATTTGCCGCTGTGGGCATGGGCCTGATTGGTGGATTTGGCGTTATGTTGTTGGGTCGGTCGGCATTGTTCGCTGATCCGCTGCGCACAGATGGTATGATGGCCAAATCCGGTGGCTGTTGTGATACCGCGCCAAAGGCTGAAAGCAGTTGTTGTGGCGACCCAGAGGAAAATGCTTTTGGCAAAAAACCGGTATGGAAGTTCTGGAAAGAAAACGCTCGGATCGCCGCCTTTACTGAAACGGCCAGAGATAACGCCCTGTTCCTGGGCAAATGGTTGGCGCTTGCCTATTTGTTGGAAGCGGTGATGATCCGCTGGTTGCCTGCGGAGCTGATCGCCACGACTGTTGGTGGTGATGGTATTGGGTCTATCCTGTTGGCCGCTGTTGTTGGTGCGCCTGCTTACCTGAATGGATACGCCGCTGCGCCACTGGCCGCTGGTTTCATTGAGCAGGGTATGTCACCGGGTGCTGCGATGGCGTTTTTGCTGGCGGGTGGTGTGACCTGTATTCCGGCCGCTGTAGCAGTCTGGTCATTGGTTAAACCCCGGATATTTGGGGCTTATATCGGCTTTGCATTAATCGGATCTGTGGTTGCAGGGCTGAGTTTTGCAGCCTGGGCGGGATAAAACCAAAAATATTCTGTGTGAAGCTACAATTGCGCAGATACCCCGGTTGATGCTTAATCGCCTCCGCACTATGTCGCGGAGGCGATGTTGCAGAGCCAAGAGGGGGCCGACATGTATCGAGTCTGGAGTTTTGTTACCAATTATTCGCTTTTGCTGATTTTTGGCGCGATCATCGCGTTGATTTGGGCAAATATTTCACCAGAGAGTTATCATCATTTCGTAGAATACCCGATTGCGGACCATTCCTGGATTGGTCACTTGCATGTTGATGACCACGGGCATGGGCATCGGACCCTTACGCTTCATTACCTAATCAATGATGTGCTGATGGCACTTTTCTTTGCCATTGCGGGTAAAGAGGTGTGGGAGGCTGTGGCGCTTAAGAATGGCTCTCTACGTGGTAAAAAGGCGCTGACGCCACTGATCGCCACTGCTGGCGGCATGTTTGGCCCGATCTCAGTCTACCTCGGTCTTGCCATCTTTATGGGTGTTTACCACGAAGTCTCAAACGGCTGGGCCATCCCTACGGCGACTGACATTGCCTTTTCGTACCTGATTGGGCGGCTGGTGTTTGGCGCTGGTCATCCGGCCGTTAGTTTCCTGCTATTGCTAGCCATCGCAGATGATGCCGCTGGTCTGATTATCCTCGCGATATTCTACCCTTCTGGCGAATTGGCACCGGTCTGGCTGTTGCTTTCTGTCGGTTCAGCAATCGCCGTTTATGTGCTGGCCAACTGGCTGCCGCGCCGGTTGGACCGCGGCAAACAGGATCGCCCGAATTCAACATTCGTCAACAAAACGCTCGGCTTTTGGCCATATGCGATTGCTGGTTGTTTCTGCTGGTATGGTTTTCAGGAAAGCGGCATTCACCCGGCGCTCGGCCTGTTGTTCATTGTGCCGACCATTCCGCATGCTGACATTTCATTCGGTATCTTTGCGCAGGCAGAGAAATATCTGACTGACTTGCTGAACCGGATTGAGCACGGATTGAAAAGCCCGGTTGAGGTTATCCTGTTCTTCTTTGGGCTTGCCAACGCCGGTGTGGAATTCTCTGCCATGGGGGCGGCCACATGGTTGGTTCTGGCTGGTTTGATCATCGGTAAGCCGCTGGGCATCTGGTTGTTTGGCTGGTTTGCCGCCAGACCACTGGGCCTTGGCCTGCCAGAGGGCATGCGAACGGTTGATCTGTTTGTGCTGGGCTGTGTTGCCGCGATTGGCTTTACCGTTGCGCTATTCGTCGCCTCGGTTGCCTTCCCACCGGGCGGTGTTCAGGATGCAGCGAAGATGGGTGCTTTGCTATCCTTCGGTGCTGCGGTTCTGTCGATTATTGCCGGTAAGGTTTGCGGCGTGGTCAAGAAAGACATCTGACCATTTCGTTACCGAATACAGGATCGCCCGCCAGATCATTGATCTGGCGGGCGTTTTTCATTTCAGAATTACTTTTCCATTAAGCAAGAAACTTGTTTCCTATCGGAAACTTTTTCGCTATCTTGTATACAGCCGAATACGAATCCTTGACGATTGCGCCGCATTCGATCGGAGTAAGTAACAGGCTGACCCATTTTGATGACCGATCATCGGAGATCCGCCATGACCGACCTACCGGCGCGCACGCCGCTATATGACCTGCATGTTGAACTTGGCGGCAAGATCGTCGATTTCGCGGGCTGGTCCATGCCCGTTCAATACAAGGCGGGCATTCTGGCTGAACATGCGCAATGCCGCGAAAAGGCGGCGTTGTTCGACGTGAGCCATATGGGTCAGGTGGTTATTCCGCTTGATAAGGCTGAGGCGTTGGAGGGGTTGGTTCCGGCCGCCATCAGCGATCTGAAGCCGGGCAAGGCACGCTACACGTTCTTTACTGATGAAAACGGTGGGATCATGGACGACCTGATCGTCTCGCATGCCGGTGATCATCTGTTCGTGGTCGTCAATGCCTCCATGCGCGATCAGGATATTGGCCACATGCGTGCTCATTTGGGTGATGATGCTGTGGTTGAACTGACCGATCGTGGGTTGATCGCCGTACAAGGCCCAGCGGCTGAGGGTGTTGTGGCGACCTTGACGCCAGATGTGGCGGCGCTGACCTTTATGGAAACAACCGTCACTACCATTTGCGGTGCCGAATGCCGGGTATCACGGCTGGGTTATACCGGTGAGGATGGCTACGAGATTTCCACCCCGGCTGATAAAACCGAAGAAATCGCGCGCGCGTTGCTGGCGCATGAGGATTGTGAGCCTTCGGGCCTTGGTGCCCGTGACAGCCTGCGGTTGGAAGCTGGGTTGTGCCTGTATGGCAATGACATCAGCCGCGATACGTCGCCGATTGAAGCGGGCCTGCGCTGGGCGATCCAGAAACGTCGTCGCGAAGCTGGTGGTTTTCCCGGTGCAGAGCGTATTTTGGGTGAACTGGCCGATGGCCCGTCGCGCAAATTGGTGGGCATCCGCCCCGAAGGGCGCGCGCCTGCACGGCAAGGCACCGAGATTACTGATGCAGATGGCGTGGTGATCGGCGTGATCACCAGCGGTGGGTTTGGCCCAACAGTCAGCGGGCCGATTGCCATGGGGTACGTCGCATCGGCCCATTCCGGTGCAGATACAGAGGTATGTTTGAGCGTGCGGGGCAAGTCATTGCCGGCGCGCGTTGCAAAGCTGCCGTTCGTTACACAAAACTACAAACGTTAAGGGAGCCGTCAGATGGCAATTTACTATTCAGAAGAGCATGAGTGGCTGGACGTTGATGGCGATACAGCCACGTTGGGCATTACCAAACACGCAGCCGAACAGTTGGGTGACATCGTGTTTGTTGAGCTGAAAGACGCTGAAGATGAATTCGCAAAGGGCGATGAGATCGGTGTCGTTGAATCGGTAAAAGCCGCCAGCGATATTTTCGCGCCATTGGATGGTGAAATCATTGAAGGCAATGCCGCGTTGGAAGACGCGCCAGCGACCATCAATGAAGACGCAGAAGGCGAAGGTTGGATGTACAAGATCAAACTGTCTGACAAATCTCAGTTAGACGATTTGATGGATGCAGAAGCCTATCAGGCCTTGATCGCATAACACGCCAATAAGGCACCCACATTGTTGGTTAACTAAAGGAAGCAGCGCCATGTCCCGCGATCTGACTGACTATTTGCCCTATGACTTCGGTAATCGCCGCCATATTGGCCCGTCGCCCGAAGAGATTGATGCGATGCTAAAGGTTGTCGGTGCCGACAGCCTTGATGCGCTGGTCGACGAGACCGCCCCGGCGAATATCCGTCAGGCGGAGCCGTTGGAATGGGGTGATGCATTGTCAGAACGGGATGCGCTGCATCTGGCCCGTGAAGTTGCTGACCAGAATGTGGTCCTAAGCTCTCTCATCGGGCAGGGCTATTATGGTACGACGACGCCAACGGTGATCCAGCGGAATATTCTTGAAAATCCAGCTTGGTACACGGCATATACGCCCTATCAGCCAGAGATTTCGCAAGGCCGGTTAGAGGCTTTGTTGAACTTTCAAACCATGGTTAGTGACCTGACCGGGTTGGATATTGCCAACGCCTCGCTGTTGGACGAATCCACAGCGGCGGCAGAGGCGATGACCATGGCCAACCGTGTGGCCAAATCAAAAGCCAAGGCTTTCTTTATCGACGAAAACTGCCATCCGCAGAATATCGCAGTGATGAAAACCCGGGCCGAGCCAATTGGCATTGAGATCATTGTTGGCGACCCAGATGATTTGGATGCTGAGGCCGTGTTCGGTGCTGTGTTCCAATATCCCGGCACTTATGGGCATGTTCGTGATTTTACCGGTCTAATAGAAAAGCTGCATGCGGCCAAAGCGATTGCTGTGATGATTGCTGACCCGCTGGCGCTGGCGCTGTTGAAAGCACCCGGTGAGATGGGTGCGGATATTGCTGTTGGGTCGACGCAGCGGTTTGGTGTGCCTATGGGCTACGGTGGCCCGCACGCTGCTTATATGGCCACGCGGGATGCGTATAAGCGCGCGATGCCGGGCCGAATTGTAGGTGTTAGCGTCGATGCGCGGGGCAACAAGGCTTTTCGTTTGGCGTTGCAGACACGTGAGCAGCATATTCGCCGCGAAAAGGCGAACTCTAACGTCTGTACTGCGCAGGCCCTGCTGGCCGTCATGGCGTCGATGTACGCTGTATTCCACGGCCCTGACGGGTTGAAAGCCATTGCGCAGAGCATTCACCGCAAGGCCGCGCGTTTGGCGAAGGGGTTGGAGGAGTTGGGCTTTACTGTTGAGCCTGATGTATTCTTTGACACCATCACCATTCGGGTTGGCGCGCTTCAGGGCGTGATCATGAATGCCGCCGTTGATAACGGCGTAAACCTGCGCAAGATTGGCGATGATCGGATTGGTATTTCGCTGGACGAACAGACCTATCCCGAAACCATTGAGGCCGTTTGGCAGGCTTTTGGTGGCGACATGATCGACGATAGTGTGGCCAATCGTGAGTACCGCCTGCCAGAGGCGATGTTGCGGTCATCAGAATATCTGACACACCCGATTTTCCACATGAACCGGGCAGAAGCAGAGATTACCCGCTATATGCGTCGCCTCGCGGACCGTGATTTGGCGCTGGACCGTGCGATGATCCCGCTTGGGTCGTGCACTATGAAGCTGAACGCAACGACCGAGATGATCCCGATCACCTGGCCGGAATTTGGCGCGTTGCACCCGTTTGTGCCGTTGGATCAGGCCGAAGGTTATCAAATCATGTTGCGTGATCTGAGTGACAAGCTGTTGCAGGTCACGGGATATGACGCGATTTCCATGCAGCCAAACTCTGGCGCGCAGGGTGAATATGCCGGCCTGTTGACCATTCGCGCCTATCACATGTCACGGGGCGAAGGCGCGCGGAATATCTGTCTGATCCCAACCTCGGCCCATGGCACCAACCCGGCATCTGCCCAGATGGTGGGGTGGAAAGTTGTGCCAGTGAAGTCGGCTGAGAACGGTGATATTGACGTAGAAGATTTCCGCGCGAAGGCGGAAAAACACGCTGATGCGCTGGCCGCTTGCATGATTACCTACCCGTCGACCCATGGTGTATTTGAGGAAACTGTGCGCGATGTCTGTGACATCACTCATGCGCATGGCGGTCAGGTCTATATCGATGGCGCGAATATGAACGCCATGGTTGGTCTGGTGAAACCGGGTGAGATTGGCGGCGATGTTAGTCACCTCAACTTGCACAAAACTTTCTGCATCCCGCATGGCGGTGGTGGACCCGGCATGGGCCCGATTGGCGTAGGCGCTCATCTGGCTCCGTTCCTGCCCGGCCATCCAGAAGGTGGCGGTGAGGAAGGCCCGGTTTCGGCTGCTGAATGTGGCTCCGCTTCGATCCTGCCCATCTCTTGGCTGTATTGCCTGATGATGGGTGGTGAAGGGCTGACGCAGGCAACGCGCGTTGCGATCCTTAACGCCAACTACATCGCCAGCCGTTTGGCCGGTGCTTATGATGTTCTGTACAAATCCGGCTCGGGCCGGGTTGCGCATGAGTGCATCATAGATACGCGGCCACTGGCCGACAGTGCGGGCGTCAGTGTTGATGATATTGCCAAACGTCTGATGGATTGCGGCTTCCATGCCCCAACCATGAGCTGGCCTGTTGCAGGCACACTGATGGTGGAGCCAACGGAATCTGAGCCAAAGGCAGAGCTGGATCGTTTCTGTGAAGCGATGCTGGCAATTCGGGCAGAGGCGCAGGATATTGAGGATGGCAGGATTGATGCGGAGAATAACCCGCTGAAACGGGCACCTCATACTGTCGAAGACCTAATCGGCGAATGGAATCGGCCTTATAGCCGCGAGCAGGCTTGTTACCCACCGGGTGCATTCCGCGTTGATAAATACTGGGCACCAGTGAACCGGGTCGACAATGCCTATGGCGACCGCAATCTGGTTTGCACTTGTCCGCCGATGGAAGATTACGCAGACGACGCATAGGTAATCATTAGCTGCGCCCGAGCCATTGGTTTGGGCGTAGGCTAATTTTGCAGCTGGTTTACTATAAAGGGCAATCGCGAGGTATTTACGTTTTCGCTTGATCAACTGGCGCAATACAGCGGCCAAAAGGTGCTGTTACATTGAGGCCTCGTGAACCTCAATTGCATCTTCAATATCCTGATAATAGGTAAGAGTCCCATTGGATAGAACGATGCCGGAATCGCACAATCGGCGAAGGGCCGGTACACTGTGGGAAATCATGATCAAATCCGACTTGGCAAGTCGGGTGTCAAAAACGGCTTCGGCCTTACGTTTAAAATTTGTATCACCCACAGCAGTGATTTCGTCGACTAGATAACAATCAAAAGCGATTCCCATTGAAACGCCAAAAGCAAGGCGTGCTTTCATACCGCTTGAATAACTGCGGACCGGCATGTTGAAGTAGTCGCCTAGCTCGGCAAAATCCTCAACGTAGTCCAATAATTCTTGAGTATCGCGACCATAAATGCGGGCCACAAACCGGGCATTTTGCGCACCGGTAAGCCCGGAATGGAAAGACCCTGCGAAACCTAACGGCCACGACACGAGCTTAGTTCTGCGGACTCGACCCCGATCTGGCGCAGCAATGCCTGCGATCATTCGCAACAACGTTGATTTACCAGCCCCGTTCCGACCCAAAATACCAACACGCGCACCATCGGGAATGGTTAGTGAAACATTCTCAACGATCACTTTGGGCTTTCCCTTAGTGCGAAACTTTTTGCTTACATTTTCTAAAATGATCATGTTTCGATCAACTGCCCTTGGTACTTACGCATGAGTAGCAAACCTGCAACTAATGTCACAGATGGCAGGCCGAGGATGAGCGGCCAGTTAATATAGTCAGCTGCATATGTTGGATAAAACCCAGTTCGCATTAGGCCGATAACATGGACAAGTGGATTTATTAAAATGATTTCACGTATGGCCGGTGGCAACATTTCTGGAGTGAAGAAAATGCCCGAAATCAGGAACAAAGGGCGGCTTACAACACCCCAAAACCGTTGCCAAGTTGGCGATAAAACGAACAATATTGCATTCATTGTCCCAAGACCAAGTCCAATAGCAGACGCAATGAGCATTGCCAGTAATATCGGTACCAAATGGATGTTTGGCACAATATCGAAAAAGATAAAGAGGCCCGAAAATACGATAGTACCGACCACGACTTGAGTTAGAAACTGGAGAATGAAGCGCGCTAATACCGCATCCAGAATTGTGATATGAGGATAGGTAAACAGCGGTTTGTTAAAAGCAAAGGCTCCACTGGTCATTGTTGCGACGTCGCGATAAATGCCAAATGTAATGACACCCGTAGCAAAGAACAGCGGGAAAACGCGGCCTAGTGGAGGTTCCTGAGAAATTTGAGAGAAAATCACAGAAAAGATCGCAATAAATGCGACAGGCTCTACGATTGCCCAAATATAACCACCTGCAGACCGACCATAGCGGCTCGACATCTCACGCAAAACCATAGCTGTGATTGCGCGACTACGTTGAAGCAACATGGTAGCTCCTCATTTGCGTTCTCAAATTTACGAGCAGGTAAGCGCAGGCTTAAACGCCTACCCGCTTCGCTGTCAAATTTGGGCGAATACTCGTTCGAAAGGTAGTACTGAACTCACAGTCAATTTGTGGCGTTACCCGTGAAAACATCTTTTGCAGATTGCACCGCTTCGATAACACGAGTTGCGTCTTGTTCGGTTAGATAACCATGCATAGGCAGGCTAAAGACCGTTTTTGAAACCTCGGAGCTAACCGTCAATCCAGCCGGGTCGTGGGGGCAATTCTGGTAGGCAGTTTGTTCGTGCAATGGTTTAGGGTAATAGATGACCGTGGGTACACCGGCGGTGGTCAGGTGTTCCCGGATTGCATCCCTCTCAGATTCGTTTTGTGCCCGCAAAGTATATTGCGCCCAAATGGAGGTATATCCCTCTGGCGTATGTGGGGTTGTAAAATGATTGCTAAGGGCCGCTGTGTATCGTTCGGCTGATGCTTGCCGCGCGGCGATCTCGTCTGCATAGATCGCCAGCTTTTCCAGCAAGATAGCAGCTTGCAATGTATCGAGGCGAGAATTCATTCCGACTCTGACGTTATCGTATTTCTCGGTTCCCTTTCCATGTACACGCAGGCTGTCGAGCAGGATGGCCAGTTCATCATTATCTGTGAACAACGCACCGCCATCGCCATAAGCGCCGAGTGGTTTTGCTGGGAAGAAGGATGTTGTTGTAATATCGGCCATTACGCCAGTCATCTGACCATCAATCGTTCCGCCAAACCCTTGGGCGCTGTCATCGATAATGCGCATGCCGTACTCTGCGCTTATGGCGCTTATTTCCCTATAGTCTGCGGGCAGGCCAAATAGGTCGACGGGAATAACGACCGCAGGTCGTAACCCTGCCTTTTGCGCGGCTTCGATACAACGGCGAAGGCTGGCAGGGCACATGTTGAAGGTGTGTGGATCAATATCCACTAAGAATGGCGTAGCACCGACCATTGAGACGACTTCGACGGTGGCCGCGAATGTAAAGGATGGCGCAAAAACAGCGTCATTTTCGCTCACGTCTAAAGCCATCAGAGCAAGAGAGAGGGCATCGGTGCCATTTGCGCAAGAAATACAATGTTTCGCACCGCAAAAGGCAGCCAGCTTTTCCTCTAGTTCCTTTACTTCTGGGCCCATGATGTACTTACCATGCGCAAGAACATTCTGAATACGCTCATCCAGCGCTGGTTTAATTCGTGCCTGCTGGCTAACGAGGTCAATGAAATGCATAAATCCTACTCCTGAAGTGTCAGAGTGCCATTCTTTTCGCGATAATGTTCGCCTGTACGAGGGCAAATAAGGTCTTCGCCTAGTCGCTCACCACTTTTAGACACCCAACCGATTTGTTTTGCCGGGACGCCTGCCATCAGTGCGTGGGCGGGTACATCCTTGGTTACAACTGCGCCTGCTGCAATCATGCAATAGGCACCTAATGAGTTACCGCAGACTATGGTTGAATTGGCACCAATAGTTGCACCCTGGCCAACATGGGTTGGGGCGAATTCCTCTTTACGTTCAATATGAGCGCGTGGAGTCAACACGTTAGTGAAAACGCACGAGGGGCCGCAAAAAACATCTGCTTCCAATGTCACACCCCGATAGAGCGCAACATTGTTCTGTATCTTGCAGCCATCACCTATAACCACATCTGGGCCTGCCATGACGTTCTGACCCAACACACAGTTTCGCCCGATGCTGGTGTTTCCCAGCACGTGGACGAAATGCCAAATTTTTGAGCCTTCGCCAATGTCGCTGGGCTCATCTACATAAGCACTTTCATGAACGAAATATGAGGTTGCGTTCATATCTAGCTTACCTTGCCAGAATGCCAGAAAGCATTGGGTGCTGTTCACCTTCGTTTGGCGTCAGTTCAGCCGTGCGCAAGCTTGAGACCAACTCAATAGATGGACGTACCTGGTCAAGGCCAAAGCCCTTACCGCTTAGAACATGGTTGTAGCTGTCGGTATGGAGGTCTGTGAATCCAGCGGAAAACTCAATCTCTTTGCCGTCCACAGTGATTGAACGATAGGTCGTCTGCCCCTCGGGTGTATGAGGCGGTAAGTGATCGCGGTTTACGGACAGAATCCAACGTACACGGGCACGTTCAAACTCTAGATACCCAGCAGCAACATCATCAGCACGATGATGTGCAACAGATTTTTTGAGCGGGCCGAACATAAACGCAAGCATGTCGTAAAAGTGCACGCCGATATTTGTTGCGATGCCGCCTGAACGATCCTCTGCGCCCTTCCAAGAGGCGTGGTACCAGGCTCCGCGTGACGTGAAATAGGTCAGATCAACTTCATGGATCTTGTCTGCGGGACCGGCTTCAATCTCTGCCTTGAGGTCGATGATGGCCTTATGGAGACGTAATTGGAGGATCGAATTGACTTTTTTTCCTGTCTCGGCTTCCAGCTCTATTAGCGATTCAAGGTCCGAAGGATTCAAAACCAATGGTTTTTCACAGATCACATCGGCCCCTGAACGCAATGCAAATTCCATGTGGGATTTGTGAAGATAATTCGGTGAGCAGATTGCTATATAATCAAGGCCACGCCCGGCCCGACGTTCTGCATCCACATAAGCTGAGAAACGCTCAAACTCTGTAAAAAAGGCGGCGTCAGGAAAATGGCGATCCATGATCCCAACGCTATCATTGATGTCATAAGCAACATCAAGAACACCGCCGGTATCCTTAATCGCGGTCAAATGCCGTGGCGCGATGTATCCTGCTGCGCCAATAAGGCCATATCGTTTAGTCATATTAAACCTTAGCTGTTGTTACTGTCACCTAGGGTGTGCCCCACCGGTGCATAGATCCAATAATGTTTCTGGCAGCTTCATAATAGAATTCGTGGGAAACCACCAGCCATGCGGTAAGATAGAAGGACCGCATTTTGTGCGAGCCTGTATGTATATTCACAGCTTAAACTATCCAAAAATTGCCTGAGGTTATGACTTCATAAGGAACGGCTTAGATGACCAAATCTACCAAGCTAGCCTAATCGCGTTTTAGGTTTTTTACGAATTTGTTTATGCAAGATTCATAATATAAATCGTCGCCAAAAAAACCGGACATAATATTATTAGAAATTGAATAGTACTCATCATTACCTAAAGATGATTTCAATTTTATCACTTCATCAGTAATAATATCACCGGATAAAATTTTAACGTATTTTCGCAGAAAATTGAATGTATAGAGCTTTTTATCAGCGATAGGGGGTATTCCGAACTTAACATACTGAAAAATCTTGTTTGGAACAGCATATCTATAACTAAGGCAAATATCCTCTAGGCCCGCCCATCCATAAACACGATGGAAAGGTTCCAAATCCTTCGCAATTGTTTTGTCGTAGGGTCCATATCTGACTGTGACGTTTTCGGCCTGGTCGTAAACATCGCCAAAGCTGCGCTGCCTTTCTGTGTCTTCTGGACAATAGATGTAGAGGCTGCACTCTTTTGTTTTTTCGAACAGCTTTACTAGTTCTGTTAATCCGCGGCCTTTGATGACAGAGCCAATATAGACGATGGCATATCGTTCACTCTGTGGTTCGCTGCTGTTTCTGACAATATTTTTAGCTAAGTAAAAATCGTTGATTATCAGGTTAAATGACGCTGCTTTTCTAGCGAAGAAACGCATATAGGCGAGAATGAAGGGGCTGACCGAGATTACATGGTTAACAGATCGGCGGATGGAAGCCGATTCGAACCCGGTTATCAATAGGCCAGATAGCCAACTTTGTTCTGGCCGATTACGAAACGCACTTAGTTCATGGGCGTCATAAGTCAGCATAGTGCCTGCGCGGGTTTCGAAAAATTGAGCAAAACTTAGTGCAGCCAAGTCGTGAGCATGGATGAAATCAGCTTTGATCCATTGGGATTTGTTCGCATGTGTGAATGCGACGCCCCGGGCAATATGTGCAAATGTTTCATACCAAAACATAAGGGGTAGATTGACGGGTCGCAGCCGATAGTGGGTGAGGTTTTTAACGCGCCACATATATTGATAACGGGGCAAACATCTGATGACTGATGCAGCCCAGATAAGCGTGAACCACACAATAAACCAAATTATTGATGGTGCTGCTATCACCCATGCTTTGGCTGAAATTGGCGCTTTTTTGACATTCACAATTTCAACTGCGACGCCAGCCCGCTCATATGCGGCGATGCAAGACAAAACCCGCCGATCGCTTTCGACGGGTGTATCCACGAGCATCAAGCAGGTCTTAGGTACGTTTCCACTCTCAGTTTCCATACGCGCCGCCTTGCAGCTTTACGATCCAAAAACGATTTAGGCGCGGATGATTTTAGACGAGAGTGTCTGATAACGGCCGCGGGTATCGATAATCAACCGTGCTTCACGTTCAATCTGATCGTAGTCGAATTGCGCATGGTCCGTCGCCAAAATAACTGCGTCGAATGATTGCAGATTCTCATCTGTCAACTCAACCGATTTCAGATCGAATTCATGGCTGCGCATCTGGGGAAATTCCGGCACAAAAGGATCAGAATAGTGAATATTTGCACCTTTTTCACGGAGAATTTCCAGCAGGTGAATTGAAGGGCTTTCGCGCACATCATCAACGTTTGGCTTATAGGCCAGCCCAAGGACCAAAACCTTAGAGCCCTTGATTGATTTTTCGACTTCGTTCAAAGCAAGGCCCAATTTTGAGACCACGAATTCTGGCATCGCATCATTTATCTCGCCGGCCAATTCAATGAACCGGGTGTGCATGCCGTATTCCCGTGCTTTCCAAGTCAGGTAGAAAGGGTCAATCGGGATGCAGTGGCCGCCAATGCCGGGGCCGGGATAATAGGGGGTGAAACCAAAGGGTTTGGTCGAAGCTGCACGTACGACTTCGAATATATCAATGCCCATGGCATCGGCCACGCGCTTCATCTCATTGATCATGCCAATGTTTACGGCGCGGTGGATATTTTCCAACAGCTTGGTCATCTCGGCTACACGAAGCGAAGAAACCGGCACGACTGTATCGATTGCTGCTGAATAAAACGCTTTGCCTGCCTCCAGACAATTGGGGGTCATGCCGCCTACGACCTTTGGTATTGTGGCGGTGTCAAACTTAGCGTTGGCAGGGTCCTCACGCTCAGGTGAGTAAACGACAAACACGTCTTCACCCGGAACCAGACCGCGCGTTTCAATTGCTTTGACGATAATATCCTCTGTCGTCCCAGGATAGGTCGTGCTTTCCAAGCATACAACTTGCCCTGCACGCAGATGCGGTTGAACCGATTCCATTGTGGAAGTCACATAGCTCAGGTCAGGGTCGCGATTTTTGCTGAGCGGGGTCGGCACGCAAAGAATAATTGCATCGGCATTAGCCGTTTCTCCAAAATCAGTTGTGGCTGAGATGAGATCGCTATGCGCACTGAGGTCAGATGAGGGTATATGATCAATATAGCTTTGAGATGCGTTGATTGCATCAACTTTCATCTGATCTACGTCGACGCCAATGACATTGTAACCGAGAGATGAGTATCGAATGAGAAGAGGGAGGCCTACATAGCCAAGGCCCACTATAGCGACAATAGCATCTTTACGGTCAATTCGCTCAACTAAATTGGAAAGTGTCATAAATACTAGCTCCGACTGTTTTCAACGGTCTAATTAGGGAAAAATAGAGTAAGGGGCAACGGCGCGTAAACGCCGCAGTGAGAATTATCAAATTGCCATTGTTGTTCAGCGGCTTTCCCGAACATTGAATGAAATTAGTACTAGAACTAACCAACTGACAATTAGAATAAACACTAATACCAACGACAACAGCCAACGACGCGGGAACAGTGATTTTTGCGCGGCTGTTGGGCCGACGTGGGCGGCAAGATAGCGGTGTTTGCGGCGTGCCTCTGCCCGCGCCTCAGTATATGCTGCTAGAACAGCGATATAGGCTTTTTCGGCGAATTCGCGATCCATCACTAATTCTTCGAAATTGCCTACGTTATCGGCAAGGCTTCCGCCTGTTTCGAGGTCATTGCCGGATTTTGTACCAATCCCGATTTTAGACCTTTCCTGTTCGATCTGTCGTTTTGTTGCCTCAATCTTCCGGTCAAGCGTTAATACACGAGAGTCGTCTTTGCCTACCTGCCTAAACAACACTTCTCGGCTGATCAGCATTTTTGACAGCTCACCTTCTAGCACCTGAACGACACCCAATAGCTGTTCTATATCTCCAGTTGGGTCGATCTGTTGTTCGGCGTCGCGGAAAGCGCGAATTTGGCGACGCACATCGCGCAGACGGGCTTCAGCCTCCTCCAGATCCTGTGAGGCGAAGCGAATTGCATCCTGTTTCGCATCACTTGATAGTTCATTGATCAAAGTTGTTGAACGATTCACAACAGCCTGAGCAATCAAGCTTGCATTTTCAGGGCTGAATGCCCTCGCTTCTACCTCAATCAGACCTGTTCCAGAATCGTAAGCTACCGAGACCATCCAACTCCAATAAGCATGAAGCTCTTCAATTGTTGGTTTTTCACCTGCAGTAAACAACGGGTCGTTCTCTGGTTCGTTAAATATTGCAACCAAGTCTATATCTTCGTTGATTTCATGTACCAGCTGTTGGCTACGGATAAACTCATAAAGGATATCTGAATCGCGTGCGCCGGAACTGGCGGATGAACCTACCAACCCTTCCAGAACGCCAAGCGAAGTCGTCGAATCCTCGGAGCGTACAGAAAAGCCGACCGTAGAATGATACTGATCAGCAGCCCGGGTGTAGAGATACCCGATACCCAGTGCTGACGGCGCGATCACCAGAAGAAGAAAACTGAGCACAAGAATCCAATGGCGCGCATGAAAACGCGCCGGGCCTGGGTCGTTGGCAATTGCCGTTGGCACGATCCGTATTGGATCTGGTTGCTTGACCGGCACTGCTGTCGGTTTCTGAGTGGCGATCTCAGTGCTCGTTACTAAAGGTTCAGTGCTCATTAAGTCTTGCTCACTTCCATATACGGAACACGCGCCGGACATCTATTCGTAGCCGGGCACTAACGAAAGATATAATCAGTAATGCGTCAGTTTCTATTCATGCGCCATTTTAAAGCTTTCCTGCCATAAGGTACACCGGCACAGACCATAGACGCAAATTTGAGGCAAGTGCGGCGTCGTAACGTATAGTGCCAAAGGCGACACCCATGTTTGGACAGCCAGTGTATTGAGTTGCAGTTCCGGTAAATCTGCCCAACTATCAGTACTCAAAATTTATGTCCGAGGCAGTGTTTTTTCCTACATTACAGGCATTTTGGAACCGGCCTCGATTCCAAAAAAAACGCTTTCGTATCTTTATCGACAACATCTATGTGCAGTACCTGATATGGTTAAACATCTTATAGATTGGGTTAGGTATAAATTGGATAAGATAGTAATCATAAATGCTACTGCACAATAACCAATTCATAGCAACGCTCTGCCTTCGCATTTATGAAGATGGCTCATCACCACGGGAGGAATCCCAAATTAACTCACTATATAGAGACATTAGTTTATTCGATTGAGTAGCCCAAGAGTATTTAGAATTCATCCTAACTTTCGAAAAGCTGGATAATTTGTAGTCAGAACTACTCTGGATCATTTTCGAAATGTAATAGCTCATATAGTGGGCATCTGATTCGAAATCGCATACAACGCCATTTCCAAACTCTTCGATGAACTCTTCAATTTCATCCAGTTTGTTTGAAATAATCGGGATGTCTGCGAAAGACATCTCAAATAGCTTGTTAGGCATACAATACTGGTAGGAAAGTGTTACCGGCTGAACAGAAATTACGCCAATATTGGCACCCTTGATGTAGTTTACGACCTGGCTGGGTGGAACGGGTGGTAGGATGTGAAACCGATTGAAGAGTCCCATCTTCATCGCAATTTCCTCCAGCTCTTCCTTTGCGCCGGGAGCTGAAGGACCGACAGCTGCGAGAACAACACCGGGGAGTTTTGGCAAAAGGTCCAACATAAGTTGAATACCTCGGCCTTGCGTCACTTTGCCAACGTAAAGCATAAGTGGTGTTTCGTCATCGAGGCCAATGTCGGTGCGGATGTTATTGGGGCAGTCGGCAATTACCGGGCTGTTATACATGATGTTTATGTTTTTGAGCCCAACGTGTTCAGCTATTTCTTTACCGACGAAACGTCCAACCGTGATCACTGCGTCGGCTTTTCGTGCATATTTCCGTTCTGTACGAGCGACTTTGCGTTTCTGAAGCCAAGATAAAGGTGGGTTACGATGTACCTCAAGTTCGTGGGCGTCATAGACTAGCTTTGCCCCACACATCTCGGCTGCCGCATGACCGGCTGGTAGGCAAATAAGGTCGTGGGCGTGTATGATGTCAGGTTTGAATTTTGCAACTTCGCTGGCGAATATGTCGCGAAAGACGGCGTATTTTGCGTAAGGTGTCATTCCCATTGCTAAAAGGCGCGCGAAAGGTCTGCTGAGCAAGCCCACCAGCTTTAGTGGCCAATAGGCCATCAATGCGCGCCCCATTTTCCATTCCAAGCGATGATAGGTGATTCCGCGTTTCGTCTCAAAATGTTTGGAACCTAGACCCTGTGTCGCAAAGATATGGACCTCGTGACCCGCCGCATGTGCAGCCTGTGCCATTTTGATAACACGGGCATCGCCTGTGCAGGGATTCGATACAATAACAGCTATTCGAGCCATCTTACGTGTCCTTTTTGAAGTCGCTGGAAACGTTGCCGGCTTCTGCATTTTCTTGATGAGCGTCTAACGCAGCATAAGTTGCCTCTGCTGCAATACCAGCGGTCGTACGAACGCGAAAATAGGCGAGACCCACTGCACATGCGCCAATAAGCGTAAGGATTACAAATGCAATCAGATAGTTAAAGCTGGTCGATATCTCCGTCCCTCCGTTCGCGACGAACCGATAGACATCGACAATAAATGCAAGCAAAATACTTAGGGCAACAAGCGACGTAGCAACAACAGCACCTCGTAGCCCGTAAGCAATCAGCCGAAGGAATCTTGTTTGGGCCGTGGCAAAATTTTTCTGACTCCGGTTTGCATTTCTGGTTTTTTCCTGACCTGGATCAAGATAGGTCGTTGCTTCATTCTGCGCTGCTAGAAATAGGTCTGGATTGTCTGTTCCAATTACCGCTCCTCTCAGCTTGGCATTAGAGAAAACAGCATTTTGTCGGCTCTTAAAAAACAGGTTCGCATTTGTGAATTTTGTTGATGAAAAATCTGCGCCATCAACTACAGCATCCTTAAAAGTTGTATGGGTGCAAATTGATTGAGCCAGTTTGGTGCCTTCCAAGGAAGCATCCCTGAATGAAGCGTATTCTAGATTTGCTCCGATAGCCTGAGATTGGTCGAGATTTGCATTATCAAAATTTGCCCCTCGGCCAGTAATGGAAAGGAGTGATGTTTTTGAGAGGTTCGCGCCTTCGAGGTTGGTTCGGACGAAGTTCGCTTTGTTCAGAATTGCGCCTGAAAGATCGGCACCTTTTAAAATTGCGTAATTCAGTTGAACGCCAATCATTTCGGCTGCACAAAACGTGGCACCTGTCAGGTCCGCTCGATCAAATCGAACATAGTTTAAAATAGCGCGAGAGAGGTCGACATTGCGCAGATCCTGTTGTGACAGATTAACCCGGGATAGTTCTGCCCGCTTACCTTCGCGACCATCTGATCTGAGCCACAGCTTGTGCTGCTCTAGAGTCTGTTCGATTTCGAGTGCGCCCATCGGTATAGGTGGCCTTTTAATGTCAATAATTAGAGGTTCTGGCCCTTTCAAATGATCAGGCCAGAATGAAGTGATTAAGGTTAGTATAAGATCAATGTGGCGGTGACAACGTTGGTTCTGTCGCATCGCAGAACAATGGAAAAACCAAGGTTAAGAGGTCAGTTTCTTAAGTCTGAAGGATTTAGCGTTCAACCCGGTCTAATTACACCTAAAACTATGATAGAGCCGGAGTTTCCTGCGTTTAACTATAAGGCGATACCCGCGAAGTTGACCGTCTCTTCCCTTTTTACTTTCTACATATGCGCTAGCCACCCTCAAACCCCTGCAACACATTCACCGTGTTAACGCCGATTTCGGCCACCGCATAGCCACCCTCCATCACGAACAGCGTAGGTAGGCCGAGTTTTTCGATCCGTGCGCCAGCGTCACGGAAATCATCATTGTCGAGTTTGAAAAAGCTGATGGGGTCGTCCTTGTAGGCATCAACGCCTAGCGAGATAACGAGTGCGTCCGGGCGATAGTCGGCGATTTTTGCAATCGCGTCGTCCAGCGCCACAGCCCATTCTGAGTAAGGCGTGCCGGGGGCCATTGGGTAGTTTAGGTTGGCACCCTCGCCTGCCCCAGCCCCGGTTTCATCTGCATAACCGAGGAAATGCGGGAATGCGTCCTGGGGTTGGCCGTGGAGCGAGGCAAAGAGGACATCGCCGCGATCATAGAAGATGTCTTGCGTGCCATTGCCATGATGAAAGTCGATGTCGAGGATGGCGACTTTATCCGCGCCGCTGTCGCGGAACATTTGGGCCGCTACACCAGCGTTGTTGATGAAGCAGTACCCGCCATACATGTCTTTGGCGGCATGATGGCCCGGCGGGCGACATAATGCGAAAGCTGACCTTTCACCCCCCGCCACCAACCGCTGGGCGGTTTGGGCCGAAGCGCAGGAACTAAGCGCCGCTTTCCATGTTCCAGCGGTCATCGCGGTTTCAGCGGCGAGGGCATAATAGCCGATTAGACCATCAATATGAGTTGGGGGTTTTCGGTGTGGCATCCGGCGGCCGGGCCAAACGGTGGGGAGGATTTCGCCAGAATACCCCGCCTCTGTCCAATCAGCCCAGGCCGTTTCCAAGAATGAAAGATAACCCGCATCGTGGATGTGTTTGACCGGAGCCATGTCAATTTCATCCGGCGCGATTGGTGCCTCTAACCCGCATTCACGCATCTGATTGAGAATGAACTCTACCCGAGATGGGCGCTCAAACGGGGTGACGAATTCACCGCCATAAAGCTCGGCTTGCGGGAAATGCAGGCGGTGGTCTTCGCTGAGGATGGTTTTCATGGGCCGGCGTCCTGAAATAACTGTTGGGCAGATAGTGCAGCGCGCAGCGGTTTCAAACCAGCCCCGGCGGCCCCTCGCGTTCAATTTTTTCGCGGCAGTGGGCGATAAAGGCGCTGACGATACCTGGGGTGTAATCTGAGGCCGCTGTTGCAATGCCCAATGTGATGGGCGGCGGGCCGTCGATTAGCGGAATAAATGCCAAGGGCGCACCGTCTGGTGCGACGGCTGCATTTGTGCGGGTATTCACGAGGCTGAACCCAAAGCCATTGGCGACCAGACTGCGAACAATCGCCATGTCATTGGTTCGTTCAGCAATCATCGGTCTTAGGCCGCGTTTTACGAAAACAGACAGGAAATAGTCACGGCTAATCGGCAGGTCGAGCAGGATCATTGGCGCGCTTGGTAGCTCGTGTACCGAGAGTGAGTCGCGTTTTGCCCATTCGTGATTGGCAGATACCAGCACATATGGTGGCAGTTCGGTCAGCGGATGAAGCTGAATATCCTGCGGAATTTCCATGTCGTAGGTCAGAGCGACATCAATTTCAGCTCTGCGAAGTAGTTCGAATAGCCGGGCCTGATCTGCCGAAGTTTGGCTTAGTTTTGTTTCGGGGTAGGCGCGTTCAAAACTACGGCGCAGCGCCGGGGGCATCAATGCAGACAAAGTAACGAGGCTGCCGACATGAAGGGGTCCGCGCACGCCGCCGGAGATATCCCCCGCCAGATCGCGCAGGCTGTCTGCACGTTCAAGGATCACCTTTGCCTCTGCATAAAATTGCCTGCCGCCGGGGGTTAGGGACAAGCCCTGTGCGTGGTGGCGGACAAATAGTTGGAGGCCAAATTCAGCCTCTAGCGCCGTGATGGCTGCCGATATTGTGGGGGAAGAGATGTTAATTTGTGCCGCCGCGGGGGCGACGCCGCCCGCCTCGCCCACTGCAACGAAATATTCGAGTTGTCGGAGTGTAAAGCGAAGCGGCATGGGGTCTACTCGTCGCCCGGCACGCCATAACTTGGCGCATCGGTGGGGTCTAAGGCGCGAGTGACATAGGCATCAAGCTGAGGTTTATACACCTCCCACGCGGTGCGTAGCTCCTCGATTGGGTCGTTTTCTGTCCAATCAATGCGCAGGTCTGCGACGGGCCAGGGTACCTCGCGCACGATTTTCATGCCGATAGAATGAACTGGACCAGCCTCGCCACCCGCATCGCGCGCGGCCTCCATCGCTGCCAACAGCCGATCACCGATATGGCCGCTGGTGGCCTCAAAGGCTTTGGTCATGGCCGCTGGCACGTCAGACGAGGCCAGCAAGTTGCCGGCAGCAACGCAGCCGTCACCGATGGATTCACCCGCGACACCCAGAACGTTGCCGCCGGAAAAAATCGCAGTGCGGCCCTGATTGTCCACTGCCGTTACCTGCCGGTATTCGATATGCGCGCCGGTTTGGCGGAGGATTTCGACAGCTT
>JBMYPG010000034.1:0-22899 GCA_049600095.1 Pikeienuella sp.
CCTCAGCCTGCATTTCCGCTTGCCAATGGGCGGCATAGGCACCACGCTCATACTTCATCCGCGTCACGTCGATCTCATAACCAGAGATCGCAGCCTGCCTTTGCGATTCGTCGCGGTATAGCGAGAATATGCGGCGCGGCCCGCGTGGGTCGAAACCGGGAATGAAATAGACGCGCCGGCGCCGCACAGTTTGCGGTTTCAGCGGAATCTCCACTTCGTCCAAATCGTCTTTCACGTCGTCATGCCCGTCATACATAACCTGATGCTATATGAGATAGCGTTACCAATCAGCAAATTCAGGCTATGGAATGGCGAATTAGCGATGTTTATCCAAGTTCGCTTAAAAATGGGAAGGTTTCGACCAGCCAATATGACAGAGCAGAGAAATCGCCGGTAATCATCATGATACCAACCAAGATCAACATACCTCCCATCACCTTTTCTACAGTGCCCAGGTGACGGCGGAACTTGCGCATCCACCTCATGAACGGCCCGATGAACATCGCAGCAACGATAAACGGCACGCCCAGACCAACAGCATAGACCGCCAATTGGCTAACCCCGGCCATAATCGTGTCCTGCTGAGAAGCCTGCACCAGAATCGCACCCAGAATTGGCCCAATGCACGGGGTCCAGCCAAAGGCAAAGGCAAGGCCCATGATATAGGCCCCAACATAACTGCCTGCCGAGTTGCCCGCATCTATCCGCGCTTCCCGATAAAGGAACGGGATGCGCACGATGCCGAGGAAATGAATGCCCATGATGACAATCACAACACCGGCGATTTGACCGAACAGGATCTTGTTCTGCAACAATGCCTGCCCAATGGCCGAAGCCCCGGCACCCAAGGCAACAAAGACAGTCGCCAAACCAAATGCAAAGCAAATGGAAGATAACAGAACCCGCCGTTCCAACGCTTTATCAACGCCTTTTTCATCGGTGAGTTGATCCATCGTCGCGCCCGCCATAAAGGCAAGGTAGGGCGGCACCAATGGCAATACGCAAGGCGATAGAAAACTGATCAGGCCGCCAAAAAAGGCATTTACGTATTCGATCATTGGGGCAGGGCTCCGTTCATTCTTTTGTCTTATCTAACGCGGTGCGGCGGATCAGTCGCCCCCTGCGTCACCATCGTCACGCGCTTGTGTGAGGGCCGAGAGCCAAACAACCAACGCCTCAATCTCTTCTGCCGTTAATCGCGTGCGCCCGACCAATTCATCTGGCGCTTCGCCATAGATACCAACGGCGTAATAAGCGGGCATATCGGTGTCAGGATAGGTGATACGCGGGTCAATCAACATCAATCTGATCTCTCCGGGCGTTAGCCTTGTGCCAACCGCATTCAAATCAGGCCCAATTGCACTTCCTTCGGCTTCACCGGGAATCGCATGGCAATCGGCACATTTTGCTTTTGCAAATACAATAGGCCCTTTCACTGCATCGCCGGTTAATCCCGCTAATGGCACAGGGACTGATGCCGCATTTTCAACTGTATAAGGCGTGAGGTCAGCCGCTGCGCCAGACAACCCAACCAATCCGGTGATGAATAAGGCTATCGTTGGAATGGCAAGAAAATGTCTCATGGGTTCCGTTCTAAAGACTGCTCTAGGGGCTGGGCTACAGACTGCGGCGCGGACCCTATCGCCCCGCATAGCAACCGACAAGACACACCCGCTAACAGCATTGTACACCGCCGCATTGCCCCTGCACGCGCTTATCGTTATTGAGGCGCGCGAATAGCTGCGGTTTGCCGGGAAGGATCGGGTTGATGGGCTTTAAATGTGGAATTGTTGGATTGCCGAATGTTGGTAAATCCACCTTGTTCAATGCGCTGACGCGCACGGCATCTGCACAGGCTGCCAACTTCCCCTTCTGTACGATAGAACCAAACGTCGGCGATGTTTCCGTCCCCGACGAACGTTTGGCCGTATTGGCAGGCATCGCAGGTTCAAAACAGATCCTGCCAGCGCGCCTGACTTTCGTCGACATCGCCGGACTGGTCAAAGGTGCCTCAACAGGTGAGGGGCTTGGCAATCAGTTTCTGGCCAACATCCGCGAAACCGACGCCATCGCCCATGTCGTGCGCTGTTTCGAAGATGACGACATCACCCACGTCGACGGAAAGATTGATCCGCTGGCTGATGCAGAGGTTATTGAAACCGAACTGATGCTTGCAGACCTGGAAAGCATCGAAAAACGCCTCGCTAACTTGGTCCGAAAGCTAAAAGGCAACGATAAAGAGGCAAAAGAACAAGACCGCCTTCTCCGCCTAGCCAAGTCGGCGCTGGAGGAAGGACAGCCAGCCCGAACAGTTGAAATTGCCGTCGAAGACGAAAAATCATGGGCAATGCTACAGCTACTGACTGCCAAACCCGTGCTTTATGTCTGCAACGTTGCCGAATCTGACGCCGGTGAAGGCAATGAACTATCCGCTCGCGTCGCCGAAATGGCCGCATCACAGGGCGCAGGCCACGTCGTGATCTCAGCGGCGATCGAAGAAGAGATTGCACAGCTAGAAGCCGACGAACGCACCATGTTCCTAGAGGAAATGGGCCTTTCCGAAGCAGGTTTGGACCGGCTCATCCGTGCTGGCTATGACCTGCTGGGCTTGATCACCTATTTCACCTGTGGGCCAAAAGAAACACGAGCTTGGACCATCGAAAAAGGCTGGGGCGCACCAAAAGCAGCTGGCGTTATTCACGGTGACTTTGAACGCGGCTTCATCCGCGCCGAAACCATCGCCTATGATGATTACCAAGCCCTCGGCGGAGAGCAAAAGGCCAAAGAAGCAGGAAAAATGCGGTCAGAGGGCAAAAGCTATATCGTCTCTGATGGAGATGTAATGCATTTTCTGTTTAATACCTGATCCACTTTAACCTTTGTTAACCTGGCAGCCCGACATTGCACCTGGGTGTGTAATGTATTGGGTGTGTGATGGTTCTGATTATCGAAACCGAGCGCATTGCGGATGACGGACAACTTCGTCTCGGTGGTGCGTCAAGCGTTAGTGCAACTTTCATTGACGGCCGGGCATTTGTTGTCACAAATACGATCCAAGATCGTACCGCGACTTTGTTTAATATGTCGCCCGATGGAACGTTAACTGAAATCCATCGTCTACAAGACGCAAGCAGTCGCGGCATGCGTGGTGTAAGCGACAGTGCATTTGCGGTCTTAGAGGATGGAAAAACCTATCTCGCAATCACGTCGCAAGATGAAAGCGCATTAGGTTATTATGAGATACGCGGCGCTGCTTCCATTTCTCATCGAAGTACTTTCTTCGATGACGTGGTTCTTGATCCTGTTGATGAGGTGAACAACGTACGTGATGGAGGAGATCAAGCGACCTTTTGGGGGGCCAGCGCGGTCGTTACATTTGAAAACAACGGCAGGGGTTTTGCATTGGTAACTGGCCGGAACGATGCAGGGTTGACGCTTCTGGAAATGAATAGCGGCGGCAAAGGTGCCATTCTCACCACATTTTTTGACACTGATGAAACCGCGCTACAAGGCGTCGAAGATCTCTCAATAGCAGAGGTCGGCGGTGCTCGCTATTTCATAACGGCGGCTGCGCTCGAACGTGGGCTTTCCGTCTTTCAGGTTACAGATGAAAATGAGATTGTGAACATCTCAAACTTTCAGACGAAACCTGAGTTACCTCTCGCAAGATTCACTCAGCTTGAAACTGTAACAATAGGTGACAATGTATTTGTACTTGCAGGTGGATTCGGCGCTCGCCCTCTCACTGTATTTCAGCTCTCGTTGAACGGGGAACTATCACCCTTAAAACAATTTCGTGACGCTGAAACGACAAATTTAACCAAACTCTCGGCATTAAAGGCATTTGAACTTGAAGGCCTCACCTATGTTGCGATGGGCGGTGATACTGGTGGCATTAGCCTTTATCGGATGAAAAACAACGGCACATTGAACTTGGTGGAACAATTCGGCCATGATTCCCCGTCGCGAACTAACCCGACAACCGATTTTGATGTGATCACGATCAGCGGTAAAACCTACTTGCTTGCCACAGGTCAACAAAACGATGGTATCGCGACTTATCGCATTCTTGGCGATCCAAAAGGGAAACTGCATCAGGGCGATGAAGGCCGTGACATCCTAAAGGGTGGAAATAAGGGCGACATCCTCATTGGTGAAGCTGGAAATGATCGTTTGAAAGGGAAAAGCGGAAAAGATCTGCTGTTGGACGGTGACGGTAAAGACCAACTATATGGCGGCGCTGGGCGGGATGTTTTCGAATTTACGTCAGATGGGCTGCAAGATCGGATACAGGACTTTCAGGATGGTCTGGACCTAATCGATATCAGTGCCAATGTGCAAAACCTCGCCGACGTGACGATGGCCCAAGTAAATGAAAGGGTCGTTCGACTGGATTATGATGATGAGGTTTTGCTTATCAAAGGTTTCGCTGGCGGCGAATTGTCAATAGCTGACCTGTCGGCCGATGATTTTATTCTTGGATAGAAAGTCAGCGATCAACCACGCTCCCTCAGCAAAACATTGAACCGTTTTAAAAACAGCACTTCTGCCTCTGATGGTGGCAACGGCTTCAGCTTATAAGTATCCCAACCCTTAACCCGGGGCTGCGTAAACAGCTTTTTGGCTTCAGCAGGTTCAAACCCGGCCAATTGCACAGCTTCCAGATAAGCAGAGGCGCGATCTGCACGTTTTATCCGCGCCTTCAAAGTCTCGGACGGATGCGCAGGCAGCCCAAACCGAATATGCACCGCCGCCTCCAGCCGCGCCTCAAACGCCTTATAGTCATAGCCGATGGCGGACTTGAAAGGAGAGATCATGTCGCCAATCACATACTCCGGCGCATCATGCAGCAAAGCCATCAATTGTTGATCAGGGCCTGGGGCAGGGCTCAACCGGCTGAAAATTTTCTCAACCAATACCGAATGCTCAGCGACAGAATAAGCCCAATCGCCCTTAGTTTGGCCATTCCAGCGTGCAACACGCGCCAGACCATGGGCAATATCCTCAATTTCCACATCCAGCGGCGATGGGTCCAACAGGTCCAAACGTCTGCCGCTCAGCATTCGTTGCCATGCCCGTGGTGCGCGCGCTGCTTTCATCACATCACCTGTGTCCTGTCTGCCTCTATGCGGCATATGAGAATCGCGCCGCATTGTCGATCCAACATTCGCCTGATATAGCGCGCCCCAATAACACCGCGCATACGGCGCGAGATACGGAGTCCCCCCGATGACTACTGATTATATCGTTAAAGACATCTCATTGGCTGAGTTTGGCCGTAAAGAGCTGAACATCGCCGAAACCGAAATGCCCGGCCTGATGGCGCTGCGCGAGGAATATGGTGAAAGCAAGCCGCTGACAGGCTCACGCATTGTTGGCTCTCTGCACATGACCATTCAGACAGCCGTTCTGATTGAGACCCTCGTCGCTCTAGGTGCCGATGTTCGTTGGGCATCATGCAACATCTTCTCAACACAAGATCACGCAGCAGCAGCCATCGCCGAAGCTGGCGTGCCAGTGTTCGCGATCAAAGGCCAGTCGCTAGAGGAACATTGGGATTACCTCGATAAATCCTTCATGTTCCCAGAAGGTCCAAATCTGATCCTCGACGATGGCGGTGATGCGACACTTTACATCCTCCTAGGTGCCCGCGCCGAAGCTGGTGAGGACGTGATTGCAGTACCTTCTTCCGAAGAAGAAGAGGCCATCAAAGCCCAGATCAAGAAACGCATGGCGGCAAGCCCCGGCTGGTTCACCAAAATGCGTGATCAGATCGTTGGCGTCAGCGAAGAAACCACAACAGGCGTTCACCGCTTGTATGAACTGGTCAAACAAGGCCAGTTGCCATTCCCTGCGATTAACGTGAACGATTCAGTCACCAAGTCGAAGTTCGACAACAAATATGGCTGTAAAGAATCTCTGGTCGACGGCATCCGCCGCGCCACTGACACCATGATGGCGGGTAAAACTGCTGTCGTTTGCGGTTACGGCGACGTGGGCAAAGGTTCCGCCGCTTCTTTGCGCGGCGCGGGTGCCCGCGTGAAAGTGACTGAGATTGACCCAATCTGCGCGCTTCAGGCTGCAATGGATGGTTTTGAGGTTGTCCGCCTAGAGGATGCTGTCGAAACCGCCGACATCTTCATCACAACAACCGGCAACAAAGACGTCATTCGCATTGAGCATATGCGCGCAATGAAAGACATGGCGATTGTTGGCAACATCGGTCACTTCGATAACGAGATTCAGATCGCGGCGTTGAAGAACCACAAATGGACCAACATCAAAGATCAGGTTGATATGGTAGAGATGCCATCAGGAAACCGCATGATCCTACTGTCCGAAGGTCGTCTGCTGAACCTCGGCAATGCCACCGGCCACCCATCATTCGTGATGTCTGCCTCCTTCACCAATCAGGTGCTGGCGCAGATGGAGCTGTGGACCAAAGGTGATGAATACGGCAACGATGTGTACATCCTGCCAAAGCATCTGGACGAGAAAGTCGCCCGCTTGCACCTAGAACGCATCGGCGTCCGCCTCTCAACTCTCAGCGAAGAGCAGGCCGGTTACATTGGCGTAACGCCAGAAGGTCCGTTCAAGCCAGAGCATTATCGCTACTAATCCTTTTGGTAGAATTGAAATCGGAGGCCGCGCTCAGCAATGGGCGCGGCCTTTTCTCTGCTTGGACATCCGTTCGCAAGACGAAAGCTTTAGAGAGAGCGTGGCCCTCATTCGATCTTGCACGCCCATCTGCTCACCCAATACAACATTGCGGAAGCAGCAACCTAAGTGCCAAATCTAAGTGCATTGTGGTCAATCATGCTGGCATGGGCGCGTTGAGGTGTTCTTCTCAGCCCACCGACCCATTTACGTTGACCGCCGGCATTTTCCAAAACAGCCCTTAGCCACGCGTACACCGTTAAATTGCAGTGGCGCTCTCAATGTCGGTCGGTCACCCATCGCCTCATGCCGCAGTGCCTTAAACCCAAACCCAGGCGAACTGTAGACTTCGCGTGCCAACCCCAGCGCACTTTTGGCTGGCCCCAATCGGTGAACCACCACATCAGAGGAGCATCGATACGCAATGCTCTATCTAGTCGCACAGGTTGCTGACCGATAGCAGGTGATGGGCGAACTGAGCCGACTATACTCTCCACATTAGCCATTCACTTAACCAGCCAGTTTACCGGCAACGCCACAGGTTCCATCTAAGTCTGCCCGCTCGTTCAGCAACGCAGCTTGGATGGCAGTCTTTAAGTCACCAATTCATAAGTGCCTGAATGTCGCAAACAAGCCTTAACAGCCTAGGCCTATTTGAGCTGTTTTCTCTTTATTCGTCTGAAACGCACCTAAGAATGATTGACGTTCATTATCGCCATGTTTCAGCATCAACCACTCATTTCTGATAGGATGTGTGCGTGAAATGCTGGAAAAGCAGGCGCCATTCATGAGTGGGGTAATGAATGGAGTGAAATATATGGCCAGGAAAAGCGAATCGCATTTAGGCAATTTCGACGTAAATCCTGTGAAAATGTGCCTCCAATATTCGCCACTCATGAGAAACGCACCCCAATGACGCATTCATGAATGGAGAAAACATCTTAAAGTAGAAAAAATGAACAATAATCGCCGTTCACGACAGATTTTACTTCCCATGAACGGAAAAAGGTTCCAAATTGCTTTTGAAGGCAGGGCAATGTGTGTTTGTAAGTGTTAACGCCCCGCCGGCTTCGTGAGTGTCGGCTTTGTAAGTTGTATCTGTTTTGGTCAGCGTCTTGTGTATGACGTTCGTGGGAAGGCCAGCGTAAGTCGCGAAGTGGGAACAGTTTTAGCGTGCGCCAAGAGTGTCGGCGGCAGTTGTAGTCAGTTTGGTTTGGCGCACCCACGTAATGGGCACCGCCATTGCGTCTTAGGGATTGTTTGCTTAGCGGGTCAAAATGTTGCGTATGGCCCAACAACATAAGTGCAGATGCCGATAGTAAATGCGGCGAGGCGCATGTGCGTCAGGGAATGTTTGTATCGGCCAGCTGGATCCCCCTTTCCAGTCGCCATGTTACAAGTGGAGAGTAAGTAGGGTTATGAGCTATCATTGTAATATGAACGTCATCATTGGCACGTGCGGCGATGACACCATCACATCGACTTCAGGCAACAACATCGTATTTGCTGGCTGGGGCGACGATACAATCACAACTGGTGACGGCAACGACATCATCCTTGCTGGCGGCGGGGATGACATTGTCATCTCTGGTGGCGGTGATGACTATGTTTACGCTGGCTGGGGCGACGATGTTGTCGATGCAGGTTCTGGCAATGATGTGGTCTACGCTGGTTCTGGCGATGATGTGGTGTTGGCCGGCGACGGCAACGACTATGTAAATGGTGGCTCAGGTAACGACAGCCTGTCCGGTGGTAACGGCAACGATGTTCTGATCGGCGGACGCGGCTGGGGCAGTGATGTCATCGAAGGCAACGAAGGCAATGATGTCATTTATGGCGGCGGCGGTTCAGACCACCTGCTGGGCGGCGAAGGTTGCGACTATATCGTCGGTGGCAGCGGCAGCGACATCTTGGTCGGCGGTTCTGGCTTTGACATTATGTATGGCGGCTCTGGCAATGATTGTTTTGTCGGTTGCGAAGAAGGCGGCGATGTAAACTACATGGTCGGTGGTAGTGGCTGGGACAGCGTATTTTACGGTGGCGCCGCATCTGACTATAGCGTCAGCTATGTGGGATACAGCAGCTGGTATGGCCCAATCGTTAAAGTCGTTCATACCGACAGCGGCGCAACAGATTTCTTGTTCAGTGTTGAGCGCATCAAATTCAATCAGGACGTCGACTCTCTGAAAGAGGGTTTCACAGAAGAAGAAACAACGCCGCCAGAGGCGGCTGATGACGCAGTTGCAATCGGCGAAAGCGACAATGCCGCCATCAACATTCTGACAAATGACAATGGCAACGGCGAAACCGTCGAAGTTGTGGCTGTTACCGTAAATGGTTCAACCTTTGTGGCTGGTGACAGCTTCGTTGCGACCACCTCGGGCGGTCGCACTGGTACAGTTACAGTTCAGGCCGATGGCTCTCTGACATTCACGACTGATGGCAACTTCGAAGACCTCGGTGATGGCGAAGCAGACACACTGACCATTAGCTATGCCATCGAAAACGCAAATGGCCAGTCGGACACGGCTAATGTCACAATCACGATCAATGGTGAGAACGACGCGCCAATCGCAGCCGACGACGCAGTTGCAACCGCAGAAAATGCAGATGGTAGCTTCGATGCGATTACTGCAAATATCCTGTCCAACGACAGCGACATTGATGGCGACACTCTAACAGTCTCGTCAGCTAACGGCGTCGCACCAGGCACAGAATTCACCGTGGCTAGCGACACACTCGGCCTTGATGTGGTTGTAACCGTCGCTGCCGATGGCAGCGTGGTAATGACACCGGGTGCAGGTTTTGATGCTTTGGGTCAGGACGAAACCGATACCGTCAGCTTCGCTTATGAAATCAGCGATGGTAACGGCGGCACAGATACTGCAACGGTCTCACTGACCTTGACCGGCATAAACAGCGGCCCAGTCGCCGCCGATGATGCTGCGGAAGTGACAGAGGGCGCTGGCGCAACATTCGACGAAGTTTCGCTTAACATTCTCGACAATGACTCTGATGCTGATGGCGATACTGTCACTGTTTCTTCTGCTAACGGTCTTGCACCAGGTACAGCATTCACCTTGGTCAGCGACACGTTGAACCTAGACGTAATTGTTACTGTCGACGCAAACGGTAATGTCACGATGAACGCCGACGATGGCTTCGCGGCACTGGGTCAGGATGAAACCGACACTGTGAGCTTCGCTTATGAAGTCAGCGACGGGAACGGCGGCACAGATACTGCAACGGTCTCACTCACCATCAACGGTGTTAACACTGGACCAGTCGCCGCCGACGATGCAGCTGCAACAGCAGAAAACGCAGACGGCAGCTTTGATGCGGTTACTGCAAACATTCTAACCAACGACAGCGATGTTGATGGCGATACACTCACCATTGTTGACTTGGCGGATGGCGAAGGTGAACTTGGCGAAGAGTTTGAACTGTTTAGCGATGAAAACGAATTCTCAGTCTTTGTTACTGTGGAGGAGAATGGCGACATCAGCATGGTTCCGGGTGAAGACTTCGCAGAGCTGACTGATGGCGAAGAGGATACTGTAACCTTTAACTATACAGTTGATGACGGCAACGGCGGTCAAGATACTGCCGAAGTTACGCTGCTCGTTACAGGCATCAATGCCCCCCCCGCGGCGCATGCTGATGAATACTCTGTTGATGAACAGGCCGATGGCTCGTTCACCACCGTGACCGCGAATGTTCTGGACAATGATACCGACCCAGACAGCGGCAACCTAGAGGTTTCACAAGTTAACGGCGATGCAGCACTCGTGGGGCAGTCATTCACCGTAACCAGTGATACCAATGGGTTTGAGGCAACAGTCCAGATTGATGATCTTGGGAACATCAGCCTGACGCCGGGCACAGATTTCGCCTCGCTTAATACAGGCGAAAGCGACACAGTTACCGTTAGCTATACAGCAATGGATGATACCGGAGTTGAAAGCTCATCAACCGCTACTTTGACGGTGAATGGCGTCGACAATGCGACTGGCGGAAACGACGTCAGCTATAATATCGTCTTCATGGTCGATACGGGCCCCACCGCAATGGGAACGCTTATCAATGGTGCTGCACATGGCCTCTTTGATGGCGTTGATCCTGCCGATATGGATCTTAATGGTGATGGGATTTTTGGCGGCGTTGTGGACGCAGAGCTAGCAGCGGTTCAGCAATTCAGCAATGAGATTGCTAACCTAAACATCTCGGATGATGTGGATATCGGTGTTTACCAGTTTAGCTCGTTTGTTGACACGACGACATTCGCAAACTTTGCTGCCGTTACTGACATTTCCGACGGCGACAATGTGTTCGACGCTGGGCAAGACCTTAGTAGTTCTTTCCAAGGCCTAACCGGTAGCGATTTCTCATCGTACGAGGGGGCCGTTGACGGAGCCATTGATTTCTTGTCAGCTGCAACCACCGACGATGTTCATACAGATGTTGTGAACCTCGTCTATGTTCTTGCAGCCGGTGACGGTTTCTTCCTTGGTCCTAATAACTCAGCCACGTTGGACGGCATGGGCGCGACGGTAGATACTCTGGCCTTCACCCAGGCAGGTACAAGTGACATTTTCCTTGCCGGCATGGAAATTGACACGGGTGGTGATGGCGTTGTTAGCGTGATTGACAACCAGCTTGATCTCGATGCCTTGCTTGGCACGCCATTGCAGGATGACCTGTTCGCTTAATCGTCCCCACGATAGTAAGCGTAAAGGGACGCGCGGTTTTTCTTAGACCACGCGTCCCGATTTTATTCACCTCAACGTCACTTTAAGCCGGCGCAGTCGCAACCATCGACGGACGCTGTGCAAAGGCGGCTCCCCAGGCAGCCAGGTTTGGCCGGCCTTCACGCCAATCGGTAAAACCACCCATCTCAGCCCTGAAATCGAGATACTCCAACAGGCATCCCACACCGACATGACCCATATCCAATGGGCCTGCTAGGTGCTCTGCCCAATCGGCCTCAAGCGAATCCAACCCGCGATAGATTCTGGCACGCTGTCCCTCGACCCAAGCAACTGAGCGATCATCTTCGTCGCGGCAGCGAATTTCGTAAACGCACAGAATGGCTGCATCCAACATGCCATCCACATGCGCTTCCAAAGTCAGCGTGCGCCATACAGCATCACCTTCAGGGTACAGGCCAGCGCTAAACCGGTTGTCCAGATAGCGGGTAATGACACGGCTGTCATAAATCGCCTGCCCGTCTTCCGTGATCAGGCAGGGGATTTTACCGATGGGGTTGGCCGAGGTAACCGCCGGGTTTGGTGCAATCGGCGTCGTCATGCCATCGACTTTCTCAACGGCATCCGTATTCCCCGTTTCTTCCAGCACGACCAATGCCTTGCGGACAAAGGGCGAAGGCCCTGCATAAAACAGCTTCATCATATTCTCCCTGATGTGAGTGATTATAGGCGTCGAAGTCGTATCCGCGCCAATCCTGCAATTTCCATTTCCACGCCCGGCCCTTCGGCCCCAATGCGCCAGCCACGTCGCCATTTCCCGGCGGCGGCAGCGCGGGCGTCATTTTGTTCTCTCGCGAAATCCGTTTCCAACCCAATATCCAGATCATTCAGCGCTGTTTCCCGCCAAACATCACGCGGCCCCGGAGCCCGTTGGCGACGTGTGGCGTAATAGGTCAGCGCGGCGACCGCGCCCAATTGGGCGGCTTTCCAAGCGATAGGCGCAAATGCGATAGGTGCTGGCATAAAAGGATCCTCCATCTCAAAAGATGGGGGCAGGGGGCCGGGTGGGCAAGGCTTATTTTGTGCAAGGCCTATTCGACAGGTGATCGCATCAGGTCAGCAAGCATAGAAATCTCTTGCCCAATATCAGATGTTGCCAGCCCATCAGCGGCATTTGCAGCAGCATTGGCGGGTTTGTTTTGGCCCAGTTTCCAAGTGCCGTCGATCTTCTCAACACTCATCGCCACCGGCGCAATCATCCGCAACATACGGGCCAAAGCATCATTCGATACCTTGTCGGTCAACCAGATTGGCTTAGGTGCTAACCGCGTTTCAAAACTACCGCTCAGTGTTTCCAGATGGCCACGCAGGCTATCCTCATCTGCCAAATGCAACTGGCCACGTAGATGAACAGCGACATAGTTCCACGTCGGAACCTGATCCTCCACCCCATACCAATCGGGCGAGATATATCCGTCTGGTCCACTAATCGCGATCACCGCCCGTGCATCACCGCCATCGCGCAAATGTCGCCAAATGGGGTTTGACCGAACGATATGCGCCCGTAATTCATTCCCGGCTTCATTCAGAACGAAAGGGATGTGAGAAACCAGAGGTCCATCTGCACCGCCAACCGTCAGAATGCCAAAGCCTCGTTCACGGGCGAAGGCCATGTTACGGTCAGCGCTTTCGCCACGAAATGCAGGGTTTGGATGCATCAACCTACTCCGGGCAGTTGATAAAACCGCGTTCTGTCAGGGAAAATTTCTCGGGTATTTCGCATTGCGCCAACAGATCACAACGGGCCTGAATCATATCGGGATAGCGTTGTTTTTGCCGATCAAATTGCGGTTTGTGATAATAAGGCGCGTCAAACAGATAGCTTTCGACTGCACCACCAGCATCGCTTTGCACCGAACAACCAAACGCCTGATAGTAGCTGCGCCAAAACCGGATATCGCTACTAACGTCATGTCCGCATAAAGCGCGATTTACGTATAGATCACCGAGGATCAGCTCCAGCCCCAAAAACGGGTTGGTGTCGCTATACTCAGAAACCGGCGCATCGGCCGGTGGGGTGCCAAAATGGCAAATATCAGGGTCGGCAGCAGACGCAGCCCAAGCCGCGCCCACGGTTAGAATAAGGGATGCTAAAAGCGTCCTCATACTTCATCCGCAAAATGTTTCATGGTCAGGCGAATTGGGTTTGGCGCAGCCTGACCAAGACCGCAGATTGATGCGTCCTCCATCACTTTGCACAACTCCTCCAACAACGGCTGATCCCACTTATCGGCTTGCATCAGCTTCACAGCTTTCTCACAACCAACTCGGCAGGGCGTGCACTGGCCACAGCTTTCATCCTCAAAGAATTTCAGCATGTTTAACGCCGCTCCACGCGCACTGTCTTGATCGGACAGAACAACAATAGCAGCTGACCCGATGAATGTTCCATGCTGTTGCAGCACATCAAAATCCATCGGTATGTCAGCCATAGAGGCTGGCAAAATACCGGCAGACGGGCCGCCCGGCTGATAGGCCTTGAATGAATGCCCATCCAACATGCCGCCACAGGCTTCGATGATGTCTTCCATGGTCGAACCAGCAGGCAGCAATTTAACACCCGGCTCTTTCACGCGACCAGAGACAGAAAAGCTGCGCAGGCCTTTACGACCGTTCTTCTCAACACCGTTAAGGCACTCAGGCCCCTCACGGCATACCTTCGTAACCCAGTACAGTGTCTCAATATTGTGCACCAAAGTCGGGCGGCCAAATACGCCAACCTGCGCCACATAAGGTGGGCGGTGGCGGGGCATTCCGCGTTTGCCCTCAATGCTTTCAATCATCGCGCTTTCTTCGCCACAGATATAGGCACCAGCACCGCGACGCAGGTCAATATAACCCGGCTCAACAATATCAGCAGCTTCCAGCGCCGCGATTGCACGGCCCAAAATGTTGCGTGCCGCAGGATATTCATCCCGCAAATAGATATAACATTTGTCGGCTTTAACAGCCCAGGCCGCAATCAGCATGCCCTCAAGGAACATATGCGGGGTACGTTCCAGATAATAGCGATCCTTAAACGTCCCGGGCTCACCTTCGTCACCATTTACCGCCAGATACCGGGGTCCCTCGGCTGCGCGAACAAATGACCATTTGCGCCCTGATGGAAAACCAGCACCGCCCAAACCGCGCAGGCCACTTTCCAGAATTTCATCCTGAACCTGATCAACGGTATTGGCACCACCACGCAATTTGCCCAGCGTTTTGTACCCACCATCCTGAGTATACGCCGCCAGCTTTTCAAACTCCGGCACATCTGCATGGGTGTCGTCCGCAGCAATGGCCGCATTCACCTTTTCAACTGTGGCATGGTCAATGTGTTTGTGCCCCAGCTCCAGCACCGGCGCGGTATCGCAGCGGCCCATGCACGGCGCACGTAAAACCCGAACCTCGGCAGGGTCCAACCCATCTTCCAACGCCTGCTTCAATGCCTGCGCGCCAGCGATTTCGCACGACAGGCTATCGCAAACCCGAATGGTCAACGATGGCGGCGGAGTTTCACCCTCTTTCACCACATCGAAGTGGGCGTAAAAGGTCGCAACTTCATAGATTTCAGCCTGCGCAAGTTTCATCTCTTCGCTCAGCGCACGCAGATGAGCCGCAGACAGATGGCCATATTCGTCCTGGATCAGGTGCAGATGCTCAATCAACAGGTCATGGCGACGGGGGCGATCACCCAGCAACTCCAGAACCTCAGCATAGGCTTGATCGTCTAATTGCCGCCCCTTGGGGGTCGAACGACCCTTACCACGGCCAGATTTCCAAACACCTTTACGGTCGTCCAACGGCGACATGGCCTGCTCCTCACGGGTATTCCATACAATTGTAGTGGCGAAATCTAGCTACCTTAACGCAACTTGTCGACGTCGCTTGCCGACCTATTCATTGTCGTTCGCGGCATTCTAGGGTTCGGAAAAGAACAAAACGCCCGGCAAAGGACCGGGCGTTTCAAATCGTGAACAGCAGCTTAGAAAGAATACCGCATGCCGAGCGACAGATTGATGGAATCGAGATCGAAGTTATCGATGTTCGAATCGCGGTATTTGTAACGGGCCGCCCCAACAATCGCGAGGTTGTTGATCAGATGCGCTGTGTGTTGAAGGCCAATATTGAACTCAACATCCTGACGAATCTTATTCGCGTCTTCTGTGCTATTGGACCCGAACGCTTTGTAAGACGTGTCGGCGTTTAACCGAAGTTGCCAGTCACGTGCAGCCAGCTCCAGACCGCTATCATATTTGAAAGTAGCGTTTAGCCCGACGCCACCCTTGAACGATTTTTCGTTCTCAGTACGTGCTCCATCAAATGCTCCAAATGTACGGAAACCAACCGTCGTTGCGTCATCAACACGATACCGCCCACCCGCACTTAACTCTACATTGCCGCCGTCCAATTCTTCGGCACCGCCAATCGTATTGTCGCGCCAAAAGAACTTGGCGTTGCTGAACGCAGATAGGTCATCATTGATGGGTTGCTGATAGGTCATTCCAACGCCATAGGTTGACTGCAATGGGTTGTTGTCGACTCGTGCATGAGAATATTCGCCAAATACCCTAAATCGTCCTCCCGTTTCACTATCGCCGATTAAATATGACGGGCCGGACCGGATGATAAATGCATCAATACTACCGTTCGCAGTGTCTGTATAACGTTGACCAAAAGCAGCACCTTCGGTGATCCACAAATCATTATCTGGGCTGTCCAAATCGTAAATGTGGGTAAGTGTCAGCGAAGCTGATCCCCCAAAGTCTGCCTGGGAGGTGTCATCTTGGTTAATGTTGCCGACGACATTGTTAAAGATAAATGCCGTATCGTCCGGGCCGTTATTGGCATTGTCAGAAAATATGGCACTTACCGTTAGAGACCCTCGTGTTTGGTGGCGGCTCGAGCGTTGCACCAACGCATCCAGAAAACTATTTGCCCGTTCTTTTTGCTGCGCACTCGCATTCTGATCTGCAACCACCTCTTCGAAGTAGTGTTTAGAGATCGCAAATGACCCTAACCGAAAATAGGATGCCCCGAGCTCCAATTTCACGTTCGAAAGTCTCGGATTATAGATTAAGATGCGCTCGAGTGTAGAAATAGCAGCTTCAAAATCCTTCAGTTTGATTGATGTGACTGCATATTTGAACATAAGCTCAAGATTATCGGGGTCCTCAAACATAGCGGCGAATTGCTCTGCCTGCGTCGAACGCAAGACTGCCTCATCATCAGCGGCCGATGCGGGCCCAGTAGCGCTCAGCAATAGGGAGGTGGCAAGCCCTGCCACAAATTTCCCGAGCTTAAAATTAATCGTCATCATTCCATCCCTTGTCGGAGCGATTAGGTTGGCAACGTCAACAACAGCCAATCACACTCTCTATTTTTTCTTTTCGCCGCGATTATTGCTCAATTGACCCTGGGGGAGGGTCGCTAGAAATCGTTTGGTTGACGTTCGGGTCGCCAATGCCCTCTGAAAACTCTTCATCTGGTCTCAGTAGTTCTTCCTCGATTGCGTCGCGCGCAATTTGAATGTCATTTGCACCGTTCTCTAGGCCTTGGCCGGCAATATCCGCTACGCCGCTAATTTGCGTAACATCTGTGAATGTTTCGTCCTGAGTATAGTCAAACACAAAGTCGCCGGTCAGTTTGTTATCCGCATCGGAAATAAGGTTTATCGACGACACCTCACCGCCCGCAAAAGTCTCGGTCAGAGTATCCGGTTGAAAGGTAACACCGCCGTCAACAGCTTGAATGCCCGAAACTAGCGCACCTTCTCCCGGATTGTTTTCATCGATGCCAAGATTGTTAAGGAAGCCAACAATGACCGGATCCAGTTCAGCAATGTTGTCAGGTTTAAACTCGTTAGCATCATCCCCAAGAGAGTTGGCATCAAGGCTAAATCCTAGTGCCCCCTCATCCGACTGCAGTGAATAGATCATCGTGAAGTTTTCAGTAGTTGTAATCGAATTGGGGCCACCATTTGAAATACTATCAAATGTATTGACGGTGATATTGATCGTTCCGTCAAAAGTAATGGAATCGAATACCTGATTGACTTCATCCACTATGTCGCCACCGTTGAGGCTGTCATCATTATTAGGCGCATTATTGGATTCTTCGTCCTCAACAGCTTGGTCGACATTTGACGCCAGCAGCTGTTCGCCAGCCTTTTCGTTAGTATTTGCATTTGGCGCAGGCGGCCTCGGAGGTGCCGAAGGTGGTGCTCTTCTGCCAGTCGTTGACAGCGTCGCACCAGTTTTGGTTTCTTCGTTGCCTGAAACTTGCTCTTCGACTTGTTTTACGCCTTGCTCTGCCTCAGCTTGCTGGTCTGATTTTTCAGACCCGCCATCGCCATCGCCGGATGATCCGCCGCCATAGGCACCTTTCACCACATTTGGTGGGGCGATACCCAAATATTCAATGCCGCCATCAGCACCAATGCGCGCGTGCCCGCCCGGTCGGGTGATGGACAATTCTTGTTCATCGGTTTGAATTGTAGATTCAATGCCAGCAACATGCGTATAGGTGGTTGACCCGTCCGGGTTCACCGTCGTGTTGCCCATGCCACCGCGAATACCGATGGTGGCAGATGGTGTTTTGATCAACGCAGGTTTGGTCTTGGTGATGCGTCCACCCACCATGCGCAGCGCGCCTTTCAAAACCGTAATACCCAACTCACCAGATTGGTTATTTGGATCATAAACATATTTGTCTAAAACAATGTCACTATTGGGCGAAATGGTCAGCGATGTTTGATCCAAAAACAGGATCTGTCCACCACCAATGTCTGACGAAGTAATCCGCTCATTTTCAACGATCTTATCTTTGATCAGCAAGGGACGAGCAGGCTCAGAAGGGCGCGCACCATCAATGTCACGGTTTACCGCGGCCAATACACCAATTTCTGCAGATGCTGTACTTGCAAATAACGCGGCGCTCAGCGCCAGAATAGAAACTGTAGTTCTAAACATATTGATCTCCTAACACCCCAGAATCCCCGCAATTTGCCGATGTATGCGTTTCTTGCAGCAATAATCAAAAACTAAAAGCAGCCCAATTTACCACAAAAATCGCACATGAAAAACAACATGATGCGCTAGTGGGGCGTGCGCAAATTGCTGAGTTCCATATTTGCCCCTAAAAAGATCACAATTCGGGCTGGCATAGAAGCCATTCCAAAAAGTTTCGTGTGATTTAACGCACATCACATCACTTAATCGTGCCGTGTTGGCCGGAAACGCTTGGTTTTCCTGCAATTGGACTATCTTTGGGCCGCTACCGAGCGCTATCCGCCACGGTGTTTAAAGCTGTCGCGGCGGAATGAATACAACGCTGCCGGGTCAACGGCCACATTCACAACCGCAGGGGCGTTGGCAGCCAGCGCCGCAGTCACCGCGTCGCCAACATCTTCGACTCGATCAACAGTATAACCCTTGGCCCCATACAGCTCGGCAACTTTAGCAAAATCGGGCGAGGATACATCCGCCCCGATATAGCGCCCACCAAAGAAATCACGCTGATAGGCTTTCTCGGCACCCCAACACCCATTGTTCATCACAACGGTGACGGTGTTGATGCCATAGTCAACGGCAGTGGACAGTTCAGATAGCGTCATCCCAAACCCACCATCACCCATCAGCGAAACAACCGCTTTCTCAGGTCGCGCCAGTTTCACACCCAGCCCGCAAGCGAAGGAAAACCCAACCAACCCAAAATCCAAAGGCGTAAACAACGACTGCGGTTCATGAAAATTCAGCGCATCAGTGGCCTGCAGGCAAAGCGTGCCTGCATCCATCGTCACCGCAAAATTATGCGGCAAGCAATCGCGCAGGGATTTGAACAACCCAGACGGCTGGATAGGAAAAGACATATCCGCATCCGCATCACGCTGCGCCAGATAAGCAACCCGTTCGGCCTGATAAGCATCGGTCCACGCCGCAACTTCGGCCTTCGCATCTTGGCTGCTAACCGCCTCAGCTAATTGCAACGCCGCCGTTGGTGCATCGGCCCAAATGCCAAGCGCCACTGGGAAATAGCGACCAATGGCGGTCGGTTCCAATTCCACCTGTATGATCGCCGCATCCGCGTTGATATTGTCATAGGAATAGAATGTGGAATTGAACCCCAACCGGGTGCCCAGCGCCAAAATAACATCCGCCTCACGCGCTAACCGAGAGGCAACGATGTTCCCACGCGGCCCCATCTGACCAGCATTCAGCCTATGCCCAAACGGAATGGCATCCCCATGTCCAGGCGCAGTGATAATCGGACAATTCACAGCTTCGGCCAACGTTAGCGCAGCTTCATGCCCAACCGCGTTTTTAATCCCACCGCCCGCAACGATAACAGGGCGGGATGCACCGCGCAGCATCGCTGCTGCTTGGCTAATTGCCTCTGCCTCACCAGCCGGTTTTGACTGAGGGCGATATCCGCCCGGTGTCAGCAAATCACTAAACTCTGCCTCACCAGATAACACATCACGCGGCAGGTTGATTTGCACCGGCCCCCGCCGGGGTGCCATCGCCACACGAAATGCCTCGCGAAACATCTCTGGTACACGGGCGGATGATGTGGCGGTCCATGTCTTTTTGGTGATTGGCGTGAACAGCGCGTCCTGATCAACCTCCTGAAACGCATCGCGATATTTATGCTCGCTCGACAACGCCCCGGCAATGGAAACGACAGGTGAAAACGCAGCCTTCGCCTGCGCCAGACCTGTCACAAGGTTCGTCGCACCCGGCCCGTTCTGACCCGCCAGTACAACACCGGGGCGGCCAGAAGCACGCGCATAACCGTCCGCCATATGCACGCCAGTACGCTCATCATGAACGCCAATAAACTGAATGTCCTCAGCATCATAAAGCGCGTCAAACATCTCCATGGTGGCAGAGCCGATCAGGCCAAAAACATGTTTGGTTTCTTCGGCCTGCAATGCAGCAACGGCGGCTTGGCCACCCGACATACGTTTGGTCATGAGATTTCTTTCAAAAAGGCTTCAATCGGCGAGGCAAAGGCATCTACATCCTCAACCAATCCCATATGTTGCAAGTCAGGCACGATGACAGATGTGGCACCGGGAATTTCACCGGCAATATCATGGCACATTTTGGGGTTTGACCCGCTATCAAATTCGGCAGTCATCGCCAGTGTTGGGTGCGTGATCGGCGGCTCTGGTCGGATCAACTCCACCACACCATTCGCCAGAACCCACCGACAGGCTGCATAATTTGCAGGATCATTGCGCAGCAAAACTTCGCGCGTCATGGCGATGTAATCGGGCCGCGCTTCAATGAACCCGGGCGTGAACCACCGCTTTATCGCTTCATCCAGCGTCGCGCCCGGCCCGGCGGCACTATCCTGTGCCCGCTGCTCTACCTTAGCCTGCTCCGCGTCGCCACGTTCATGGGGGGACGCAATAATGACCAAAGACGCCACGCGGTCCGCATGATCCATGGCGAAACGCCGATTGATCATCCCGCCCAGCGAAAACCCGATGATATGGGCGCGTTCCACCCTCAACTCATCCATCAACCCACGCGCCTGATCGGCATAAACAGTCAACGAAGGCGTGGCAGGTGGCGGGCCGCTTTCCCCATGACCATACAGATCATAGCTGATGACGCGATAATCCCGCGACCAACGCTCAATATAAGGTGCCCACATCTGGCGCCTGATACCTAACCCGTGAATAAGCAAAATGGCGGGTGCCGCTTCAGGCCCCACCATATCATATTCTGTTCCATCGGCAGCCCGCATCAACCAACTCCTGCTGGGTTGTCAGGGTCTAAACCCAAATCACGATGGTCATCATATCGGTCACCAAGTCGACTATGCGGCCGACCGCCAACAGATGCACCCAGCGCAACGATCAATTCATCATGCGCTGGCGCATCGGGAATAACCGTTTGAATATTGATGTAATGCGACCGCCGCCCGCCATCATGCTTATCCATCAGCGGGATTTGCAGCGCCGCACCCGGCCCGCCGCGCGTGTTGTTAAATCCAAGATATGTCTTGGCTCCAACAGCGGTCCTGTACTCATTACCGAATGGAACATAATGAATCAACGCCGATGCATGCTCCATTTCGCCACCCATGCCGACAACGGCGCATTTGCCAAAACCCTCAACCTTGTCACCGCCGCCCGCTGCTTCAGTCACCATGCCCGCCAATAATGCGCCAACCTTGGGCGAAATTTCGCGCACATCCGATTTCAGGTCTTCAACAAAGCCCATTCCGGCCCATGGGTTCTTCAACACAGCGATTGCGGCGATCAACTTTAATGGGGTGGGCGCAACACGCCCACCGTCAACAAAGATCGTCTCTACATGCAGTAAAGTGCGGCGCAGCTCCATGCCCATTCCCTTAACCAAATGCTGGCATAACTTCATCGGCAAATAGTTGGAGAGAACGCTTTTGCTCCTCCAGCCCCAGACCCATGGACGCATAATAAATAAATGCATCAACACCCATGGCTTCATAGGCTTTGATCTTGCCGATTACTTCTTCCGGCGAACCAAACATCAGGTTTTCCGCTAACGTAGTCGGGTCGACACGAGCGTTGCCTTCCAATGATGCCAGATCAGCCTGATCCGTAAATCCATTTACAACATCGCCCGTGCGCATCATCAGGCTACCAAACTGCGCCAACTGCACTCGAACCGCATCCATCGCGGCTTGTTTGTCGGCGGCATTATCATGCACAGCGGTGTGCCGCATCATGGCAAAGGTTTTGTCCCAACCGCCGCCATGTTTCGCAATTGCCTCATCCAACTGACCGCGATATTTTTCGGCTTCGGACATTGGCAGCGTCAGCGGCCAGCTCATGATGTGGCAGTTGTTTTTGACCGCATAATCAAAGGTGATCGGCGACCGGGCAGCCACCCACATCGGTACATCGTCCTGTACCGGTTTTGGGCAGGACGTAGCTTTGGGGAATGACCAATACTCGCCGTCATGCTCCACATCGCCTTTCCACAACGCCTGCACCAGCGGCATGGATTCCTGCATATATCGCCAGCTATCAGGCTGCATCAGGCCCGGTTTCATCCGGTCAAATTCGCGCTGATAAGCGCCCGATCCAATACCGAATTCCAACCGACCACCACTGATCAGGTCCAGCATCGCAGCCTCACCCGCCAGATTGATAGGGTGCCAATAGGCGGCGTTCACCACACCACAGCCGAGGCGAATGTTTTCTGTATGTTGTGCCCACCACGTCAGCAACTGAAACGGGTTCGGCGCGATGGTCATTTCCAACGCGTGATGTTCTGCCGCCCAGACCGTTTCAAACCCAGCTGTGTCGGCGAGCTTCACCATATCCAGCGTGTGATCACGAACCGCATTCATGTCCTGATCGGCCGACATGCGCTCCAGATTGATCGCTATATGAAATTTCATCTATCCAGTTCCTTGTATTTAGGGCCGCCGTCCCACCCCATCCTCCCCACCCGACTACCAAGCCTACAAACCGTGGTCACGCTTGGCGGTCGGG
>JBMYPG010000035.1:0-22845 GCA_049600095.1 Pikeienuella sp.
CCGCTCGGATGCAATAGTGGTTCAAGGCTCGGCGACGTGAACAAGCCAGAAATCATGGCAATGCCCGGCACGGATAGGACTAGCCATAAGATGAGAGTTGGGAGGCGAAGCGAGGATGTCATTGGTAGTGGTTTCCTTGGCGGGCGAAACAACACCCAAAATTTCAGACAATTTAGGCGGGTTGAAAACTATACGTCCTGCGTCGCCACTTCCGTCGCCGCCTTAGAAATAGTCCGACGAAACCCCGGCAACAGCGTCGCTGCCACTGGCCACAAAGGTCAGCAATGGGGTGATGGTGGTCAGCTCACATTCAAAGAAATAACGGCAGGCGGCGAGCTTGCCCTGAACAAAGTTCTGCTCGTCTTGATTGGCACATTTTTTTGCCGATGCACAAATGGCCTGATCCAGCCACTGCCACGCTACGACGGTGATGCAGAACGCCTGAAAGAATGGTGCGGCGTTGTCGGTTTGTGCAAGCGGGTTGATTTTAGACAGCGCGCTGACCGTTTTTTCGATCTGACCCAGCGCAGTTTGCAGCGCATCGGCGTGAGTGGCCAGAGCGCGGATTTCGCGTGCTTTTGCCATGGTTGTCGCCGCACGAGCTTTCAATGCGTTAAGGCCATCGCCATTACTGTGCAGGATTTTGCGACCGAGTAGGTCCTGGGCCTGAATGCCGGTTGTTCCCTCGTGAATGGGGTTCAGGCGATTGTCGCGGTAAAGCTGCTCCACATCAAAATCGCGGGTGTAGCCGTATCCGCCATGGACTTGGATCGCGAGGTCGTTGGCCACTCGCCCAAACTCGGCTGGGTAGGTTTTGGCGACTGGCGTTAATAGCCCTAACATCACCTGCGCCTCTGCATCGCCTTTCCTGTCCACCAGATCGGCACAGAACAGGCAAAGGGCCATCGACCCTTCGGCGTAGGACTTGGCCGCCAACAGCATTCGTTTGATGTCGGCATGTTCAATGATTGCTACGGGGTCGCCGCCGCGTTGACCGATGCGTCGCCCTTGCTGACGTTCCTTTGCGTATTCAACAGCCAACAGATAACCGCGGCAAGCCAGCGAAGCGCCACCAAAACCAACAGCAATGCGGGCCTCGTTCATCATCATAAACATCTGGCGCAGGCCATGGCCCGGTTCACCAACGATCCAACCGATTGCGCCATCGTTTTCACCAAAATTCATCAGGCAGTTCGAAGTTCCGCGATTGCCCATTTTGTGATTTAGGCCAGCCGCAACTACATCATTGCGGGTGCCATCGGGCAGGAACTTTGGAACGATGAACAGCGATATGCCCTTGGTTCCTTCGGGCAAGTTGCCATCCTGATCGGGTACTTTGGCCAGTACCAGGTGGACAATGTTTTCTGACAGATCCTGATCGCCACCAGAAATCCACATCTTGTTGCCGCGCAGCCGATACCGATTGCCGAGCTCGTCTGACCCATCGGCTATGGCGCGGGTGCGTACATCACCCAGACCGGACCCTGCCTGTGGTTCTGACAGGCACATGGTGCCGAACCAATCCCCGGCGATTTGGGGCAGGGCAAAGGTTTCGACCTGCTTTGGCGACCCGAAAGCTGAGATCAGGCGCGCGTTTGCGCCGGTTAACATCGCATAACCAACTGAGGCCCCATTGGCAGCGGCAAACCAGGCGTAAGATACTGAGGTCAGCAGGCTGGACAGGCCCATGCCGCCCAGTTCTTCGGGAAAGCTGGCCCCAAACAGGCCGAGGTCGCGGAATTTAGAGAGTGCTGCGCCAATTTCGGGCAAGACGTGAACACCATCTGCATCCAGCCAAGGTTCGGTCACATCAGATGCTTTGTAATGGGGAAGGAATTCTTCCTCTGCCACCTTTTGGGACAGGTCAAAATAGGCCTGAGCTGCCTCTCGATCTATGCCCCCGCCAGTCTTTTGTTGTTCTTCCAGCCGGGCTTCTAGTCCGATCCAGTCGAACAGAAGAAATTCCATGTCGCGGGCGGATAATAGGGTGGCGGGCAAGGAAACCTCCTGAAAGATGCGCGGACTGCGCGCACTATAGCGTTTCGACTTTCCATTGAAACATGTCACATCACCTAACGCGTTGAAATCTTTGATTTCAGGCAGCGTTAGGCGACTCAAAATTAAGACGAAACGCTCTATTGGATGGTTTTGGGGCGCTTTAAACGTCGATTTATCCGAACCGCTAAATGACTTGTGCCGTCACTTGCATCATCTTTGTTCAGATAAATATCCTTGACCGAAGGTCGAAACTAAACCCGTCGCAAACACCAACGAATAAACGCGAGTGGATTGACGTTATGCTGGCGTATTCTCGTTGCGGGACCGATCATTCAATGCCTTGCGGACGGTTCTGATCAGCTCATGTTGGCGAACTGGTTTGGTCACAAAACCATCCATACCAGCCTCAACAGCGCGGTCTTGATCCTCGGTCATAATGTTGGCGGTTACAGCAAGAATAACACATTTCTTATCGGTGGCTGTTTCAGCCTCCCGTATCTTGGTTGCTGCTGTGTAGCCATCCATTTCGGGCATAGAGATGTCCATGAGGATGACGTCGGCAGGATTGGCTGTATGGGCTTCAATCGCCTCTACGCCATTTGTTGCCTGACTAATCTCCGCCGCTGAAGATTTCAGGAACATATCGATCAGGAACAGGTTGGTTGGGGTGTCGTCGACGGCCAGAAACTTCAAACCTTCGGCCCATCCATCCGGGGCGGGGGCGTCAAAACTAACGGCATTTTCGTTGGCTTCTTCTTCCAACGCTTCAGCTTCTTCGGCATCGGCGGCTTCGAACGGAAGTTCGACAACAAAGACGGTGCCCTCACCCAATTTGGAGTTCATGGTGATCACGCCGCCCATCATGTTCACCAGTTGGCGACAAATCGCGAGGCCCAGACCTGTGCCGCCATAAACGCGGTCGCGGGTATTGCTGACCTGCTCAAACGCCTGAAACATGGTCTCTTGCTGTTCGGGGGCGATGCCCGCGCCAGTGTCATACACTTCCAGCCGAACATTGTTGCCCGGGCCGGGGGAAAGGCGGATGCCGACATGGCCGGACTTGGTGAATTTGATTGCGTTGCCCATCAGGTTGAGCAGTATTTGACGCACACGACCACCATCGCCCAAGACCCATTGCGGTGTATCGGCGTTGATTCCGGTGATGACCTTTAGGTCTTTTTTGTCGGCAATTGGTGTGAGCAAGGCCGCCACTTCCTCGACCGCGAGGTGCAGGTCAAAGGTCTGGTTGACGAGTGTCATCTTGCCCGCCTCGACCTTTGAAAAATCGAGGATGTCGTTGATGATGCTTAGCAACGCCTCACCAGAACGGGCGATTGTGTCGGTGTAATTGTTCTGAACATCATCTAATTCTGTTCGCTTTAGCAGTTCAGTAATGCCAATGATGCCATTCATTGGGGTTCTAATCTCATGGCTCATCTTGGCCAGAAATTCAGATTTGGCGCGGCTGGCGCGTTCGGCCTGCATGCGCGCCTGTGCAACATTGCGGATCAGGCGACGTAGTGGCGCGCCGATGATCATGCTGAATGACAGCCAATTGGAGGCAACGGCGATAATCAGGCCACCAGCGAGCAACAGAAGTGTAATCTCGCGCTGTTGGCGTTTAGTTTCGCGAATTTCTTGTTCGGTGAATTTCACCGTTAGCAACAAATCGGTGTCAGCAAAGACGTCGTATTGAATGACTTCATCATAATCGATGCCGCGACAGCCGATGCCCTGTGGGGCGGTTGTAATTAAGGCTTCGTTATCGGCGCTGCGTAGTTCGGAACACCGCACTGCCTGATCAGACAATAGGGTCGACATAAGCTCAACAACTTGATCGTCAGTCCAATCAGGTGCCGCCGCGGTACGTTCAGAGAACCGCTCCAATGCGCTGCCAACACGCGACGTAGAAATGCCGATACGCATTGCCAGCTTTTCTTGACTATCCAAGGCAATTTGCCCGGATACCCAGTAAAGCCCGGCTCCAGCAAACAATAGGAAAGTCGGAATCAGAATGGCGGACAGTTTCAGATAAAGGCTGAATGTCCTGGGCGGTCTCGCCCGGTCCTCTGATGTTGCCGTGTCAGTCATTTAAGCCTTTTTGCTACGCCAGCTTTGATCAATGCTTGAAGGGGTTTCCGGTTTTCAATCTCAGTCCGAACAAGTTTGAAACGCTTGCCGTCTTGCGCAAGGTAATAGTCCACGAGGCGTTTTTCGCCACTTTCAGTGCGCAGCGTAGCACACATTACATACATATCGCCCATGGTCAGGATCATGGGGTGTGCTTCGGTTGGGTAAAGCTGTTCGCTTTCCCCCGTTTCCAAATCGACATTAACGATAGCGCCGTCGACAAGGCTGCGTTCTTGTGTGCGCTGCATCGCCGCCTGCAATTGGGTCTTTAGCGCAGTTGTGTCGGATGCAACCGCAACTGCGGGTGATAGTGCGATCAATGAGACGATCAGCAATGACCTAAGCATCTTGAGGTTCCTTCATGTTGTTTGCAGCAGCAGCGAAACACGCCCTTTGGCCGGCTACATCTTACCCACATTTCCTATACCAGAATTAGTGCATGGAGACACGGTTTCGAATCGAAGAGGCATGTTTCGGCGAATTATCTTGCAAGTTACTTATCGAATTTGGCGAAGTCGGGTCGAAATGCGTTGGATAAGCCATAAATCGCCTAGAATTTTAGTGAACCGGGCGCCTGTGCCGGTGTATGTGACTGTGATGACAGAGCCATTGATAATCAGCCCGGACCCCGACAACCCCCGCCTGACCCGCGCCGTTGAAGGGCGCGACCACACCGGAGCCGTTCAATCGGTTAGTGTGGTAGAGGAACGCCCGCTGACGATTTTCCTGAATAGTCAGGAGATTGTTACAGCGATGACCATTGGCGATCACCCGGAATATCTGGCCATCGGATACCTGATGAACCAGAATATGCTGCGGGCTGACGATCAGATCACTGGCGTTGATTATGATGAAGAGCTTGAGACCGTGGTTGTACGCACAGAACGCGCCACGAACTACGAAGATAAGCTGAAAAAGAAAACCCGCACGTCCGGCTGTGCCGTTGGCACTGTGTTTGGTGACATGATGGAGGAGTTGGAGGGCGCGACCCTGCCCACCGCCGAGGTGCGGGCATCCTGGCTGTATTCGCTGGCCCATCAGATCAACACAGCACCCAGCCTGTACCTGACGGCCGGGGCAATTCATGGAACGGTATTGTGCCAAGGCGACCGCCCGTTGGTTTATATGGAGGATGTGGGCCGTCATAACGCCGTCGATAAGATCGCCGGATGGATGCGGATGAATGGCGAAACGGCTGACAATAAAATCCTGTACACAACCGGGCGGCTAACATCTGAAATGGTGATCAAAACCGCGCTAATGGGTGTGCCTGCACTGGCGTCTCGTTCCGGGTTTACCGCATGGGGCGTGGAGATTGCGCGGCAGGTTGGGCTTACTTTGATCGGTCGAATGCGCGGCAAACGGTTCATCTGCCTAAGCGGCGAAGACCGCCTGATTTGGGACGCGGACCCGGATGCCATAGCGGATGAAGATGGTAAGCACCGAAGGAAGAGTGGACGATAAAGGATACATAGAAATTTGTTAGCCTACATCCTGATTGCTCTACCCTTTGCTTGGCTTGTTGCAATGACGATAGCTGGCTTTTTTGGACTGCGGGTCTGGCAGAAACTTGTAGCCGCCTATGATGTTATCGATACGATTGATGCCGATATCAAACGGGCAGTAAATTGGTTCGATGACGGGTCGCCCTTAGTCCCGGCCCATTGGGGTTTTAACCTTAACTATCGCCGTCGTCGTCATTTGAACAGGTTAGCATTATATGGTGTTCCTGCGCCTGATTTGGCCAGTCCAGAAGTGCTTGAAGCGTCTAAGAGTTTACGCAGGATTCTACTGCCAATGTCGGCTGGTACGGTCATAATCACTATCTGTATGATCGCCGTGCTTGTCGTTTCCGGCAGCTATGCCTTTGCGCCGTTTCCGCTGTTGCTGTTAATAGTCTACATTCCCCCTACATGGCCTTCTACCGATGAGATCAAGGAACGGATAGCGCAGGACGATCAAAGCGCTTAGTTTAGCGCATCATCATGAACATAGGTTTGGCTGAGATGTCCGGGCAAATACACCAGATCACTGCGGCACCGGTTGCCGACATTAAACCGCCAGACCCTCAGGTATTGCGGCCAGAGGCGCAAAAGGCATTGGATAAAAATTGTAAGGCACCAAAATGAAAACCTGCGGCGTAATCCTTGCCGGTGGATTGGCCAGCCGAATGGGCGGTGGCGATAAAGCCATGCGTATGATTGCTGGGCGCAGCCTGATGGAACGCGTGGTTGAGCGATTGTCTGGACAATTCAGACCGATAGCGTTGAACGCGAATGGCGATGCAGCACGGTTCGCCGAATTTGGCTTGCCTGTTATCGCCGACAGTATGGATGACCGCCCCGGTCCGCTGGCGGGTGTTTTGGCGGGGATGGATTGGGCGGCAGGGCAGGGGTGCAGCCATGTTTTGACGGTGGCCGCAGACACGCCATTCTATCCGGTCGATTTGATGGAGCGTTTGGGTGCAGGGCTTTCTGCTGAACACAATATCGCTTTGGCAGCGACGCCGGATGAAACCCGTAAATCTGGGTTGGCGCGCCATCCAACGTTCGGCCTGTGGCCTGTTGACCTGCGCGATGATCTGCGTGGCGCGCTGCAGGATGGCGTGCGCAAAGTGGTGCAATGGGCCAACCCACATGGGGTCAGGTTAGTGGAATTTCCTGTGACACCTTTCGACCCCTTCTTTAACGTCAACACGCCTGATGATATGGCCAAGGCGGAATCATTGGCCACGGAGTACAGTTTGTGAACGTATATGGTGTTGTTGGTTGGAAAAACGCGGGCAAGACCACGTTGATGGAGCGGCTGGTGGCCAATATCTCTGGCAGAGGGTTGACCGTATCGACCATCAAGCACGCACATCATGTTTTTGACGTCGATCGCCCTGGCAAGGATAGCTATCGCCACCGGGTTGCTGGCGCGCAGCAGGTGCTGGTTGCCTCTGCCGCGCGTTGGGCGTTGATGAGCGAATTGCGAGAAACGCCGGAACCCAGTTTGGATGAGCTGTTGGCCCAGATGTCGCCGGTCGATTTGGTGTTGATCGAAGGGTACAAGCGCGATCGGCATCCGAAGGTAGAGGCCTATCGGTCAGCAACGGGCGCGCCCTTGATTGCGGCAGATGATGAAACTGTGCGGGCCATTGCCACCAATGACGATGTGGAAGCGGCACAGCCCCTGTTGCCGTTGGATGATGCGGCGGCGGTTGCAGGTTTCATCCTGGCTGATCTGGGAATTGGATGAGCGCCGCCGAACAAGGACGCTATTGCGTTTCTGCGAAACGCATTTTTGAGTATTTTGGGATCAAAGATGTGAAAGGCGCGATCAATGGATGAACGCCGCCCGATCAATGATTGTTTTGCATTGCCACCGGGTGTGGAGTGGACCCCGGTTGATGATGCTTTGGCGGCCTTGCGCGCCTCAATTGACCCAATTGCCGGGCAAGAGGTGGTATCTTTATCCGAAGCTGGTGGGCGAGTGTTGGCAGAGACTTCGATTGCAACGCTGAACCACCCGCAGGCTGATAATGCTGCCGTTGATGGTTACGCTTTTGCCCATGCGGATTACCTGAAAGCACCATTGCAGATTGGCGTTGGCCGTTCAGCGGCTGGGGCCCCTTTGGGCCGGGCTTTGGCCCGAGGCGAAGCTGTGCGGATTTTGACAGGTGCGGTACTGCCAGATGGTGCAGATACCGTGATGCTGGACGAAGACACGCGGATTGAAAGTGGTGTTTTGCATGGCCCAACCGGATTACGCGCGGGCGCGAACCGCAGGCGGGCGGGTGAGAATGTTGCGGTGGGAGCCGAAGTTTTGCCAGCGGGCGAACGGCTAACGCCGCAAGCCCTTGCGCAACTGGCCGCTGCGGGGCTGAGCCATGTTTCAGTATATCGCCGGCTGCGGGTTGGCATTTTATCCACCGGTGATGAAATTTATGAGCCGGGGCAGGTACCACCGCTTGGCGCTGTTACCGATGCCAACCGCCCGATGCTGGCCGGAATGCTGCAAGCCTGGGGTCATGAGGTTGTTGATCTGGGAATAGCACCTGATGATGCAGGGGCGGTTCGGGCGGCATTGGATCAGGACGCAGAAACGACCGATGTGATCATTGGCTCCGGCGGCGCTTCTGCAGGGGATGAGGACCATATGGCCCGCTTGTTGGGGGCCGAAGGAACGCGCGCCATTTGGCGGATTGCGATGAAACCCGGTCGCCCGCTGGCGCTGGGTCGTTGGCGTGGTACGCCGGTGTTTGGCCTGCCGGGTAATCCGGTTGCAGCCTTTGTATGCTCGTTGATCTTTGCCCGCCCTGCGTTGGCGGCAATGGCGGGTGCGGGCTGGTCCCCGCCCCATGTCGAAACCCGTGCGGCTGGTTTTACCAAACGGCGCAAGGCCGGGCGGCGAGAGTATTTGCGGGCGCGACTGGCCGAGGATGGATCGGTTGAAGTATTCGCGAACGAGGGTTCTGGCCTGATCAAAGGGTTAATCTGGGCCGATGGGCTGGTTGATCTGCCCGATGGAGGCCCGGATGTGACCCTCGGCGACCCGGTTGCCTATCTGCCATTTGCCAGTTTCGGCCTGTGAGATTTTTCGCGTGAAGATCGCTCCTGGTTGGTCTCATAGCTCTGCTTATTACGGATTTTTGTTTCTGGCGCTGGGTGCTCATTTGCCGTTTTGGCCACTTTGGTTGCGCGATTGGGGGCTTAGCGAGGCTGAGATCGGCACCTATTTGGCAGCAGCAGTTGCAGCACGCGTTGTGCTGGGCGTGGCGTTGCCTTGGCTGGCAGATCGACTGAACGCACCACGCCGGGTTTTGGCCGGGCTGGGCGCTGTAGGTGTCGCCCTATTTGCGGCGCATGTGCTGATTGATAGCCGCCCCATGCTGTTGGCAGCCACAATGGCGACTGCGGCAGTGACGGCAGGGGTTTTGCCCGTGGCTGATGCGCTGACCCTGCGGGCGGCGCGACGTGGTGGTTGGGCCTATGCGACGGCGCGTAGCGTTGGCTCTGCCGCTTTTTTAGCAGCCAATCTGATTTGTGGCCTTGCTGTCGCCCGTTATGGGTCGGATGCGGCATTGTGGTGGATTGTTGTCAGTTTTATCCCGCTGATCTGGCTGGGGTTACGCCATCCGGGTGGGGCGGGAACGCCAGTTGAGCGGCCCCGCTTGGGTGATGCTGCACGCCTGTTACGCTCACCCATTTTCATCGCAGCAATGGTTGCCGCTGCTGCCATGCAGGCCGCCCATGCACCGCTATATGCCTATGGCTCAATTCATTGGAGCGTTGCAGGAATTGAGAACAGCACCATCGGCGCATTGTGGGCATGGGGTGTGGCGCTGGAAGTTGCGGTGCTGGCCCTGTTTGGTCGGGCGTTGATTGCCCGTTTGGGCGTTACAGGCGCATTTGCGTTGGGCGGCGTGGCTGGCGTGATCCGTTGGGGTGTAATGATCACTGACCCTAGCGGCGTTGGATTATGGGCGATGCAAGCGCTGCATGCGCTGACGTTTACAGCGCCGCATCTGGCTGCAATGGCATTTGTAGATCGCGCAGCCCCCGCCACCCTGACCGCAACGGCGCAGGGGTTGGTTGGTGCCTTGGCTGGGGGCGCATTTATGGCGTTGAATGGCTTGTTGGCCGCCGTTGTATACCCAATCGCCGGGTCAGGGGTTTTTTGGTTGGGCTTTGGGTTCTGCATCATCGGGCTGATCGCCACGCTTGCCCTATCGCTGTTGTGGCGAGGTGAGCCTGCGTTGTTTGAACCTGCGAAGTAGGGCGTGACGCTGATTGCAGGGTGGGTGTCGGGGTACTATGTTTCGAGGATGCGAGATATTGGCGATATTTTGGACCTTAGCCGTTTGAGGCTTGCTAAACGTCGGACCCAATCGACAACATGGCTGTCTGTAACAGAAGCGCATGCGGTTGAGGCCGAGTTAGCGGGCAAGTACCGCCGCGCCGCTCGACTTAGAAAACGGTGCTTTGCCGAAGCGTTAGAGCACGGCAGGCCAGAGGCCGTGGCGACGCAATACTACAAATTGGGCCTCGCACTGCGTGCCACTGGCCGAAATGCGGCCGCGTTAGACGCACTATCCAACGCAGTAGAGATTGGTCAGGCGAATAGTGTAGATGCGTTGGTTGCGGATGCTCAACTGGCCATTGCCGGGGTCATGTTGATGGCCAAGGAAATTGACCGGGCGCGATCAGCGGCCCTGACGGCTGATACGCTGTATCGCAAGCTATCGCCGGGCAGCGAAGGCCCAACGCCTGCGGCGCGATTACTGAATACGCTGACTACGATTGAGCGGGGACAGAAGTAGCTTGCGCAGCGCGCAGCCTGCGTTCACGGTGATTGCATGACACGAGCCACCGCAAGCGAAGCCGCCCTGAAATTCTTACAAGACTGGCCGGTTGATATTGATGCCCGTCTAAGGCCCGAGGATATACCGGCGCTTCGGGCAGATATTTCCGCTGAATTTATCCCGCGTGCTAAACGGGCCGTGGCCGCAACAGGGGTAGAGGTTATCGAAGTTGAGATTGGTGGCATTCCCTGTTTGCGGGTTGTGCCGCCGGCTGTCGACGTTGGACGGCGGATATTCTATGGCTACGGTGGTGGTTTTTTTAGCGGTTCCCCCTTTGAAGATTTGATCATCAGCGCTCCGCTGGCTCTTGCCACGAGGGCCGAAGTGATCGTGCCACATTACCGGTTGGCACCTGAGCACCCGTTTCCTGCACCGATTGATGATGGGTTCGCGGTTTATGCGGAAATGGCCAGGTCAGGGCCGTTCTGTGCTGTTGGCGAAAGTGCAGGCGGCAATCTGGTGTTGTCTGTTATGGCGCGGGCGCGGCAGGCGGGGTTGGCAGCACCTGAAGCGGTGGCCCTGATGTCGCCGTGGTGCGATCTGACCAGTGCAGGTGATAGTTTAACCAGCAATGATGGACGTGACCCGACGCTGACTAAGGCTAGCGTGGACGACGGGGCAGGTATCTATGCTAATGGGGTGGATCTTGGCTCGCCTGAATTATCGCCACTGTTTGGTGATTTTTCAGCTGTGTTCCCGCCTTGCATAATCACCTCTGGATCGCGCGATCTGCTAATGAGCCAATCTTTGGCGCTGGCCAGCGTTCTGCGGGCGGAAGGCAATCTGGCCGATCTGCGGATTTGGGAAGGGATGTGGCATGTGTTTGAATTTTACGACGAATTGCCGGAGGCGGCTGCTTCGCTGGCTGAAATAGCTGCGTTTCTGTCGCCATACTTCAGAGATTAAAAGGCGGTGCCTTAGTAGGTTGCGGCTTCCAAAACTGATATGGTTTCCGCTGGTTTGACCGGTTCAAAGCGCAGGCGGTTTCGGCGGGTTTCGATGGTGTAGTCGATTGGCATTGGCGGTGTTGGGTCATTGGTGACAATGATCAATGTGGCGTTCAATTCTTGTGCCACACGGGCCAGCGCTGCCCTTGCTGACCCTTCAGGTTCAAAATGCGGGTCATCAATGACCAAGATGCCGGGGCAGGCCAAAACCGCGCGGGCCAGCCTTAGGCGGGTAGAAAGCTGAGCGGTTAGACCAGCGCCAGCCTCACCCACTGGCAAGCCAAAAAATTCATCAAGGTCTATATCGTCCGAAATCAGGTTCACGAGGTGCAATACAGCGGCAAGCTCGTTGTCATCTGCGGTGGGGTTGGAGAGTTTGAGGTTAGAACGGACAGTTCCACGTGTGAGGGGGACATCAGGTGCGACCAGAACTGCCGCACCGGTAACACGATCTGTATGGCGTTGATTGCCTGCATCGTCACATAAACGCAGCGTGCCAACAGTGGGCGCGCCAAGGCCGCAAATTAATCTGGCGAGCGCGGTTGTTGCCTTGCCCCGACGCAGGGCGACAGCGGTCCCGGGTGGAATTGTGAAGCTGGCCCGGCGAGCGGTAGAGACGACGCGGGCGCGTTGCAAATCGACCCCTAGTGGTTCGCTTGGTGCTTCACCTGTTGTATCGACCGTTGCCTGACTGACCCATTCGGTTGCACGACGACCGGCAGCAGCCAGCCCGACCGAAAGCCGGTCAGTTGCTTCGATATAGTTAAGGCGTTGATCCAATGCGCGGGTTAATGCGCGCTGAGCGGTCATCCCTGCGGCCAGCATTAAGACACCAGCAGCGGGTGCAAAGCCGCCGCCCCCGGCATTGGGCGCGGCGATTAGCGCTAGCGAGGCAAGAAAGCCAAGCTCTGGCGTATTACGCATCAGGCTGGCCCACCAAAACCGGCGACCAAGTTTGCGCGCCATCCGATCAGATTTGCGGTAGATCCGTCGCTTAGCTGCATCCAGTACGCCAAAGACGCGGAGGGTGGAGGCGGTTAGCACCGTTTCGCCAACCTCAGACGCCAATTGCCCGCGCGCCCTTCGCGAAGCCCGAATTGACCGACGCAGCGGGCCAGCAAGGGCAAAAGCCGCGATTGCTGTGACGAGGGTAGAGGCCAATAGAGGAAGCGCGGCAGCGGGTGCGAGAAACCAAGCACCGATTATCAGGCCGTTCAGGGCGGCAGCATTTGCCGCGCCTTCGGCCAACCCTTGGCTTACCCAGTTTTTGATTGAAGCCAAATCAGTAATCAGCCGGGTCATTGCCACGCCATGCGGGCCGGTTGCGCCGCCATTGCGTACCAATGCTTTGACCAACCGCACACGATAGACTGCAACGTAAGCCTGCCCCAAATGTTCGGAAAGGACACGCCCGCCAGCGCGTAACAAAACCAACCCAATGCCGCTGATGACGAAGGCTGACAGGGCAAACATAGTGCCATCAGTCAGGTAAACGCCCAGCATAAAGGCACCTGCGACGGCCAAAGCAGCCTGTCCCAATCCTGCAAAAATCAGCAGCGCAAACATGCGCCGCCGATCAGTTGCGCCAAGTATGGCCGGGGGGGTCATGATGCAGTGCAGAACTGAATGTCAGTGTCAGGCTGCTGCGGTTGGAGCAGCCCGCTGGCAAATGCTGGATCACACAAGGTTTCAAAGCTGAGGCAGGGTGTATCGGCCATGTTTTCATATTCTCGCATGGTCAGAGGAGACCGTGAAATCTGACCCGAAACGCCTATGACATCATAGCCGTGATTGATCAGCCATTCGACGCCATGCACTGCGCCTGCTGCCTCCCTTGCTGCATAAAGTGCCTTTGGGGCGACGCGACGCATGAGTGGACGGCGCAGCAAATCTGCAGTTTCACCAAGGCCGAGACCATCGGCGACCTCTATCACCGCCACATCGCAACCTTTAGCGGCCAATTCACCCATCAGCGTTGCAGTGATCATGTCCAGTGCCTCTTCCGTTTGCAGATAGGTTGAAACGTAACCTGCATCAGTGAAGTCGAGAACTTGGGTCGCGCCTGCGTCGGTGAAATGCCAGAAATCACCGCCTGCGCCAGTGCCTGTCACCTTGATGGCGCCAACGCGTCGCCCCGCTGCTGACAGGCCGTGGACCAAGCCTGCAGCGGTGGTTGTTTTGCCAGAGTTCATAGACGTGCCTGCCACGACGATGGCCGGAATGTCAGGTGTGATTGCACAGGGGGCCAAGGCGGCATCGGTCAGATTCAAGGGCCGTTTTCGCCGTGAGCCAATCAAGCCCAGCAACGTGATTTCGGTTGGGCGGATGATGCGGTCATGCATTTCAACGATACGGCCAGCAACCCCGCCTGCTGCAGCCAAGTGACAAGGGCCGAGGTGGGTTGGCACCAATGCCTCGTACTGATCGGGGGCATAGCGCGCACCGATTGCAACAATGATTTCATCGCCTTCAAACAGCCTCGCGCGGCGACCATCTGGGCGTTCAACACGTTTATGGTGGCCGATGTTGTCGACCCGCGCCAGCGCCAGATCACCTGATTGAAAGGTATAACCGGCCAGATCTTCTGCCTCTAACAACACCTGAAAATCGGCCTGATTCATCCGGCGTGTTGAAAATGCGCGTTTGGCGCGGCTGAGGCGAGATTGGTCGAGTATGACTGACATGGCGTCGAACCTTTCCTTTGATTCGACCCGCTGGATAAACATTGTACTTTGAGCGGGCCGTGATTTGATTTGAGCCACTTATATCGACCGCCGCCTGACAGAATGCTGACAAGCGCTGTCAGGCGATTGTAAGCTAGGTTGTGACAAGTTCATTCGGAAGTTGGGATATGAAGCTATACGCACCGATACTATGCGCCCTTTGCTTAAGTGCATCTGAAGCGACCGCCTGTGAGGGTGGGCAAACCGCGAGCTTCGCGGCGCTAGGTGCGCGCTTGGCGCAAAGCGAAACCGTGCAGAATGGTGACTTGTTGACCGTAAGGCTGCTGACCCGACGCGACGATGATTGCATCAACGCCTATGCGGTGGAGGTTCTGTCAAAGTCGGGACGGATTGAGACTTTGGCCTTTGATGCTGCAACGCTTGATGGCGTTGAACTCGGTAGCCATGGCGACTGGTTTGATGCGGTCGAGGGTGATGGAACGGAAAGCGAAGCTGGCGCCGGTGAAGGTGCAACGGATGCTGGCTTGAATGAACGAGATGATGATGGCCGCGATGACGACCGTGATGATGATGGCCCAGACGACGACGGCCCAGATGACGACGGGCGCGATGATGATGGGGACGCTTCTGACGGCGCGGAAGATGGCGATTCAGACGGTAATGGTGACGGCGACGGTGAATCAGATAGCGACTCGGATAGCGACGGCGACGGTGAATCGGATGGCGACTCTGACAGCGGCGGCGACGGAGATGGCGAAGGTGATGGCGACGGTGAATCGGATGGCGACTCTGACAGCGGCGGCGACGGAGATGGCGAAGGTGATGGCGACGGTGATGGCGACGGCGGTGATGGTGGCGGCGGTGATGGTGACGGAGATGGTGGCGGTGGGGATGACTGACCTGTTTCTAATACCCAATGGCAGGGCGATCTAATGCGGCTTTTGTTGGTTGAAGATGATCTTGCACTGCAAGCGCTTATGAAAAAGGCGCTAACCGATGCTGGTTATGCCGTTGATGCCGCCGCTGACGGCGAGGAAGCGGGTTTCATGGGGGAAACTGAACCCTATGATGCCGTGGTTCTGGACCTTGGCCTGCCGATTGTTGACGGCCTGACTGTATTAACCGATTGGCGTGCGCAGGGATTGGATTTCCCGGTCTTAATCCTGACCGCCCGCGATGGCTGGCGAGAAAAGGTAGAGGGGCTGCGCCGTGGTGCTGATGACTACGTAGTCAAACCGTTTCAGACAGAGGAAGTTCTGGCGCGGTTAGAGGCACTGATCCGCCGGTCGCGTGGCGTTGCCTCTCCTCGCGTTAGTGTCGACGGGCTGGAATTGGACCTGTCGCTGAAATCGGCTCGATTGGATGACAAAACAATCAGCCTGACCCCAAATGAGTTTCGGGCGATCAGTTATCTTGGCCTGAACCGGGGGCGGGTTATTTCAAAAACTGAACTGTCAGAACATTTGTATGATCAGGACTTTGATCATGATTCAAACCTGATCGAAGTATTGATCGCACGCCTGCGTAAAAAGGTCGGCAGTCAGCGGGTGAAAACGCAAAGGGGTCACGGCTATTATGTCGAATAAGCCGGATACGCCACCAGATACCGGTTTGGCCAAACGCCCGCTTTCGATGCGGGCGCAGCTTTCGCTCGTTTCCGCATTATGGAGCGTTGTCGCCTTGGCCGTGGCTGGTTTTGTGTTGCTGCAATTGTTTCGAGGGCACATCGAATCTGGTGTGGACGAGGATTTGCGCGAGCATCTCGTGCAACTGGCTGCATTGATAGAGGTGGATGAAAAGGGCGAATCTTCGGTTCCGATTGGCCCATTATGGCCAACATATAAACGCCCCTTCTCTGGCTGGGTTTGGCAGGTGCGTGATGGTGACAAGCTGGTGGCGCAAAGTGCATCACTTGGCCCGATGATCGCGGGTGTTAGCGAGCCGGTTCTGGCTCCGATTGATGGTATTGCCAGTTTTACAGGGCCGGGCGGCGTGCCATCGAGAGGATTCGCGCGAGAGGTCCAGCCGGAGGGCGCGACGGTGTTGACGCTGGCCATTGCTGCCCCACAGTCCCATATCGACAAAGCTATGTTTGAGTTTTCGCGGGCGATGGCCATTGCCTTTGTTTTACTGGCCGTGGGGTTTGTTGGGGCCAGTTATGTGACCACTGTAATCGCATTGCGTCCGCTGAACGCCCTTCGAGGGAAAGTTGCCGATATGCGCCGGGGGGAAACTGGCCCCGAACAAGCATGGCCCAGCGAAATTGCACCAGTGGCGCAAGAGCTGGATGGATTGCAAACTCATGTGGACAGGCTGGTTGATCGCGCCCGTGGCGATGCCGCCGATTTGGCCCATGCGGTAAAAACGCCGCTGGCGGTGTTATCGCAACTCGCGGAACAAACGGTGGACAGCCAAGGCGGTGAGATGCAAACTCAGGTGGCCCGTATCAATGATTATTTGGATCGTCGCCTTGGCCAAACCCGCACTGCTGGTCGGGCGGTGGGTGAAGTTTCGGTGGCCAAATGTGTGGAGGATATTCGGTTTGCCTTAAGCCGAGATACCGAAGAACGGGGCCTGTCCGTTACCATCAGCGTTGCGAACAACGCGGTGTTCCGCGGTGATGAGGCCGATCTATATGAATTGGTTGGCAATCTGATGGATAACTCAGTGAAATGGGCCGCCAGTACGATTGAGGCGGTTGCTGAGATTTCCGATGCAACGCTGACGTTACGGTTTCGCGATGATGGGCCGGGTGTACCGGTTGATCAACGAAACACAATTTTTGCCCGTGGTGCGCGATTGGACCTTGCCGCGCCGGGGCAGGGCCTTGGCCTGACCATCGCCCGCGATATTGCCGAAGCCTATGGCGGCGGCCTGACCATTGGTGACGCCCCGCAGGATGGTGCCGAGTTTATTGTCACATTGCCGGGCGGTGATGCCGCCCCTACCGTATGAACAGCAGAAGGAAACAAACAATGTCTAGCCAAATTTCCAGACGGAATGCACTGCTTCTGGGCTCTTCCGCTTTGTTGGTCGCTGCTTGTGCGCCGCCACCGCCGCCAAAGAAGCGTCGTAAAAACACCCGCCGTATTGGGATTAACCTTTGGGCAGGTACCGAACGTACCAAAGAAAAATGGCCTGAGATTGATGTAACGGCTGGCCGGTCAGGCAATCGCCGTATCCGCGGGCCATTGCGATGGCCGGATCCGATCTCTGGCCAGACGGTCTTGACCTATGAGCGGACCAAAACCAAAAACGCTGGCGTAAAGAGGCAACTCTACACAATAACCCACGATGGTGCTGCTTTGGGCCGGGTTATGGACGAACGCCCCGGTGCGATCACCCGTCGGTTCGAAAACGAAGCGATGTTTCCGCTTGGTAAATGGAAGCGCGGTGAAGAACGGCAGTTTGATTCAATAACCCACACGGCTGCTGGCCCGGCAAAGCGGAAAATTACCATCAAAATCAGGCAGTTGGATTATAAATACAAAGGCATCAAACATTCGCTAAAGTACGATTGGACCGCCCAAGACAGCGCCGGGCGTATCCTATTCAAAGAACGCTATATCTATAGTCCGGGCAAAGGGCTGGTCAGCTTTAAGAACTTGCTGAAAAAGAAATAGGTTCGTATGGCGGCACAGAAACAGTGCCGCCATTTTTGTGGCTTATGACATCAAAGACTGTGCCCGCGCATTGGCTTGACTTGCTTTTGCCTGATCGCCCAGCCCGTCAAAAGCACGGGCTACGGCACGCCAATTTTGGGCAGATGTAGGCTTAAGCGCCGTGCGTTCATTCGCCAACCCCAACGCCAGATCAAACCGGCGGGACCGCAAGGCAGCCTCAAGCAAAGTCCAACCGATGATATCACGTTGGGCAAAGCTGCCGCCAAGGCGGTGGGTGCGATAGCGAACAGGCAACAGGCGGTCGACGCATTCGCCATAACGCTCTGCCTGAAAATCCTGAATGGCGAGACAGAACGGCAGGCCAATTTCGCGAGTCATCGCAACATTGGCGTCAGAGGCGCTCTCCATATAACGCTCATTCGCGGTCAGCAGCTTGGTCTGCGCCTCGGTCCGGTCATCAGCAACATAGGCCATCATCGCGTGCACATCGTTGAACGCATATAGCGTATCCTGCGCTGCTGGTTCCCATTTGGTTGCCAGATGGCTCCACCGATCACCGACATCAACACCGGTGAGTTTTAGGCGCCACAGCAAAGCGGCGGCATCAAGTTCTTCGTATTTATCACCTGCTTTACCCTCAGAATTCAGATGTGCGTCATAGATGGACAGCACTTTATCTGTTTCCTCCAGATCGAGGTGATAAAGCGACGTATGCCACCATAGATGATTGGCGAAATTCGATGTGCCCCAACGGTCCACATGATCGGCCATAAAGCGAATGCCACCTGCCTGACGGCCCCGCATTTCCATTACATGCGCAACCGCGTGAACGGCATAGGGATTGTCGGGGCGAATGCAGAGCGCGCGGCGACCCATTTCCTCGGCCAATGAAAAATCGCGGTTTTCCTCCAGGCCGAACGAATAGAAGCCCAGCACGAATTCATAGCCGGGGGTGCCTTCGTCCCACAGGTTAAAGACGCGAGCGACGACATCGCGTTGGCCAACCACATCACCCAGCAAAACGTCAGCCAGATGCACCAATTCCAGCGCGAACAGATCCATTGGATATGCGGTTAAAACGGCTTCCCACGCTTGAACGGCACCGTGGAAATCACCATTGATCCATGCCTTCACACCGACCATATGACCGCGTTCCCGGTCATTAGCGTTAGCCATGCGTTTTTCGGCCTCGGTCGCCGCTGCTACCATGTCGCCATAGATGCGGGTTTCCATGGCTTGGGTTAGCCAGCCAGCCTTAAACAACCAACCCATGATGAAATCAGGGTGGTTTTCCAGAACGCTGTCGATGATCGCGATGGCATCACCGCGAAAGGCGAGGCTGGTTTCAATAGCCAGCTCCAACCCTTCGATGGCGTCCGGATGGGCGTATGATACAGGTACACCGCGGGGGTCAAAACCGCTGCGGGGCGCTTGGTTTCGCAGATCAGATCCGTCCATCGTAGGCGTTCCTTCCAATAACTGCAGAGATGAGCGTGAAACTGTCACGATCAAATGAGGCTGTGATGGCCGCATTTAATGCGGCGCGGTCAGATACACGTTCGCCATAACCGCCCATGGCGGTGGCGACGGCAGTGAAATCGGTGCCAGAGAATTCAACGCCCAGATTGGCCATCTGTGAACCGCGTTGTTTCAATTCGATCAGGCCAAGCTGTTCGTCGATGAACACGACAACGGGAAGGCCCAATTTCAGGTCGCGAGCAGTGGCAAGTTCACCCAGGAACATCTCCAGTCCCGCATCGCCAACAAAGGCGATGACCGGGCGGTCAGGTTCGGCCAGTTTGCGGCCCATGGCCAAAGGCACAGCGCAGCCCATGGTGCAAAGGGCGGTGGATTGCATCAGCCCGCCAATATGATCGCAGCGCCATACATGGCTCAATACGATGCGGTGGGCACCACTATCGACCGAGGCAACAGTTCCCGGTGGGCAGGCACGACGTGCCTCATCAACCACAGCCGCAGGGCCCCATTCTTCGTCAATGTGATAGGTCTCGGCCAGTGTTCGTTTGGCCGCCACGATCTGACCACCTGCCCAAGTTTCACGCGATGCGACACCATCAGACAAGGCAGCCAAAGATGCTTTAACATCGCCAGTGAAATTCAACGCGGCTTGATGCATGTAATGGGTGTTGGCCTCAGCCGATACATCAATGACCCGTTTACCGGCAGGGAAAATATCTCTCCAACCGATGCGCATTTCAATCGGGTCATAGCCTGCAAGCACAATGCAATCAGAAGCTTCGATCAGTGGCATCAGGATTTTGTCAGCATTGGGTGACAGGCCCGCGCCTCCAAGCGCAAGCGGATCATCCTCATTCACAACGCCTTTGGCTTTATAGGCGGCGATCACCGGCGCATTATGTTTGCGGCAGAACGCATCGACAGCGCTGCCTGCCCGCTGAGTCAAAACATCCAAGCCAGCAATCACCAGTGGTCGTTCAGCCGCTGCCAGCCAGCCTTGCGCCTCGGCCAATGCTGCGCCAGATGGGGCCATTGGTGCTTGGGGCGCATGCCGTGGTCGGCGCAGATCCTCTGGTCGTTCATTCTGTACATCTATAGGAACATCCAAAACCACCGGGCCGGGGCGGCCTGATGTGGCGATGTTCAGGGCCTTGTCGATGCAAATGCCTGCCGTGCCGGGCTGCACACGAATGGCGGCTTTGGTGATTGGTTCAAGGAACCGCACATGGTCGAACACCTGATGGGTGTAGGTCTCAGCCTCAACCGATGGCACGCAGCCGGTTAGCACAATCATCGGAACGCGGTCTTGCCATGCATTTGCAATGACATTGGCGGCATTGGCGATACCGGGGCCGATGGTGGCGAACAAGACGCCCGGCGCGCCCGTGGCATGCCACGCGCCTTCGGCCATAAAACCACCGGAGTTTTCGTGTTTGACCAGCGTTATTGCCAACCCGGCGCGGTCGAGTGCATCCATAAGGGCCAGCACTTCGCCGCCGGGAATGCCAAATGCATGGCGGCAGCCTGCATCATAAAGCCGAGAGGCGATCGCCTCAGCAGCGGAAATTGGCAGCGTGTCCGCGTCTTTCATGTAAACCCTTTGTTAGTTAGCCATCGTCAGTCGGCCATATAGCCGCCGCGTGTTTGTGGCGTCTTCATCCCAAGTACACCGCCAGCAATCAGATTTCTCAGCATCTGGGCGGTGCCTCCCCCGATTGTGAACATCCGTGCGTCACGGACCATGCGTTCTACAGGTAAATTGCGGGAATACCCGCGTGCGCCGTGTAATTGCAGAGCATTGTTTGAAACATTTACAGCCATTTCAGAGGTGAAAAGTTTCGCCTGCGCGGCCAGCATCGGGTCAGGAAAACCTGTGCCGGTTGTCTCAGCGCTTTGCGCGGCGCGCCAGATTAGCATGCGTGCGGCCTCTAGCTGTGTGGCCATATCGGCGACTATCCATTGCAGGCCTTGGAATTCGGCAATCGGGCGTCCGAATTGTTCACGGGATTTAAGATAGGCACATGCCTGTTCGTAAGCGCCGCGCGCAACGCCGAGTGCCACGGTCGCGGCACCAACACGTTGAGCATTATAAGCGTTCATCAAACCGGCAAAGCCACGCTTTAACCCCTCTGGCGGGGCGATCATGCGATCAGCAGACAGGCGCAGATTGTCAAAGATGACCTGAGTTTCGGGAATGCCGCGCAGGCCCATAGCAGGTTCGCGGTCGCCAATGATCAGGCCATCTTCGCCACGCAGGGCGATAAATCCGCCGATACCTTGGTCAACACCGTTATCAATAACGCGGGCAAAAATCAGGTGAAGCCGAGATACACCGCCGCCAGTGATCCAGTGTTTGGTGCCGTTCAATACATAGCCATCGCCATCGCGGGTCGCTGTGGTGGTCATATCGGTTGCAGCGCTGCCTGCGCCCGGCTCGGTTATGCAAATGGCAGGCTTGTCACCGCCCAATACATGCTCCGCTGCAAGTTTTCGCTGTGCCGCATCCCCATAGGCAGTGATGGCACCGACGGCACCCATGTTGCCCTCAACCACGATACGGCCTGAAACACCGCAGGCTGCGGCTATTTCTTCGATTACCAGTACAGTATCAAAATAGCTGCGCCCCGGTCCGCCCAGATCGGTTGGCGTAGTCATGCCCATCAGGCCCGCTTTGGTTAGTTCCTCAACAACCGCCCAAGGATAAGCCTCTGTCCGGTCCGTTTCAGCTGCCTGCGGCGCGCATAAGTTCAATGCTATTTCGCTGGCTTGTGTTTGCAACGCGATTTGGCTGTCGCTAAGCGAAAACTGAGGGCCTGTGGTGCGGGTGGCTGATTGGGCGGCGTCGTACATTTGAAATGTCCTGAATCTCACAAAAGCGTGAGATCACCGTATATCTTATCAATTACTCATGAAAGCGAGTTGTTCAAACAAATAGAGTGAGTTTTTCTTATGCTACAGCGCGGAGCGCCTTCATCAAAAGATTGATCATCGCCGGTGGTGCGGAATCTGGCGCGATCAATGCGCCAACTTCGCGGGCAAACTGAGGGTTGCCAAAGGGGATCGTCCGCAATTCTTCGGAAAATCCTGGCGCACCACAGCGCACTGGTACGATGGACACGCCCAAACCAGCAGCGACCATAGAGGCGATGGCATCGAGCGAGTCGATTTCCATATCGGCACGCACGTCGATGCCACGTCTGTTCAATTCAATCTCTAACCCCCGGCCCGCCCATGTTTTGCGGTTGAACCAGATGAAGGGGTGATTGGATAGCAATTCTGCATCGGATTCACCTTTGGCATCCGCCGGGGCGATGACCACAAAGGGCTCCGTCGCGATGTGGCGCCAATCCAGTTCCGGTGCCGGTTCTTTTTCCGGCCATGTACAAATGGCGACGTCCAGTTCCCCGCTTTGCAGCCGAGACGATAGCGTCGCTGAGCTGCCGCTTTGTACTTCGATGCGCAACTCCGGGTGCTGGGTGCGCAAGGCACGCAGGGCAGGCGGCAGGATCGATGACAGGGCGGTGGGAACGGCACCGACGATCAGCTTTCCTGCAACCAGTTCACCAGTTGCGATGGCGCGGGAGGCATCGAATAGCTCCAGAGTCTTGCGGGCGTGAGTCGCCAATGCGCGGCCACGT
>JBMYPG010000036.1:0-22467 GCA_049600095.1 Pikeienuella sp.
CATTGGCCTGATGATGGCGATGCTCCATGGCGATAGCCTCCAAACTAACCACAGCTTTCAGACGGGCGAGTTCTTTCGCCTCAGTAAAATCTGGCGCTTCGCCTACATCTGAGAATGCTAAAGTCACATCAGTAACCGGACGTTTGCCGATTTCTGATTGTAGGTTTGAGAGTTGGAGGAGACTCACAACCATAAAAAAAACAGTGAGCCCCAAAACCATAAACGACATCAACGGCAACAGACGTGACTGCCAGTTACGGTCTTCGGAAAGGTTTTCCATGCTGTCCACCATTCCCCCAATAGCTACAAAACCATCGCACAATTAGTGGGAAGGCCCAATTGCCGTCTTACACAGTTGATTCGGGCAATTTGCACTCACAGAAACCCAAAGAAGCAACGAATACCCGTCTCATTATTTGCATCAGAGCGTAAATCCGCCGAATGCAGCGGTTAGATAAAGGACCTAGTTGTCAATACCGTCTGCACTTCCTAAACTCCGCCTGTAATTCCCGGGCCATTGCTCGTCATAAAAGCGGAGCGCGTACTATGCTCAGACAGAACCTTCTTATTGCTGGTGCCACATTGGCACTCGCATCTGGCAGCGCTTTTGCGCAATCCGGCCAAACCGCTGTTAAACAATATGATAGTGGCGGTGTATATGAAGGCGAGTTCAAGGACGGTCGTCAGCACGGTAAAGGCACATTCAAATTACCCGGCGGATATGAATATACTGGCGATTGGGTAGACGGGAAAATCGAAGGCCGGGGTGTTGTGAAGTACCCCAACGGATCGGTCTATGAAGGGCAATTTGCTGATGGTGCCCCCCATGGGCTTGGTAAAATCACCTATTCTGACGGTGGTTCTTATGAGGGTGCATGGGTCAATGGCGTGATCGAAGGGCGCGGTATCGCGACCTATGCGAACGGTGCCCAGTACGAGGGTGAATTCCGCCAATCGGCCCATCACGGTCAGGGTGTCATGACCCGGCCCAACGGCTATCGCCTTGATGGCCAATGGCGCGATGGCGCGGCCCATGGCCAAGGCTCCGTCCGCTATTCCAATGGTTCAGTTTATACCGGTTCATTCGTAAACGGCGTGCGTCAGGGATACGGAGAGATTCGGCTCGAAGATGGCTTTAATTATGCTGGTGACTGGGCCGATGGTCAGATCAGCGGTAATGGCCAGGCTACTTATGCCAATGGCGACAGCTATAAAGGTGAGTTCCTGAATGGCGAACGTCAGGGCAGCGGTGTTGCTAGATATGCTAATGGTGATGTCTACGACGGCGCATTCAAATCTGGCCGCCGCGAAGGTTTGGGCCGTTTGGTCGCCGCGAACGGCGATGTTTATGACGGGACATGGATCGAAGGCCGCTTTGAGGGAACGGGCGTTGCGCAACTTGCTGATGGCCGCATCCTAGAGGGCACTTTCGTAGACAACACAATCTCTGGTCAGGGTAAAATGACCACACCTGATGGCGGCGTTTATGTTGGCGAATGGGCTGGCGGTGAAATCCACGGCAAAGGCATCTTTAACTATGCCAATGGCGCGGTGTTTGAAGGCGACTTTGTCCGTGGCCGTATCGAAGGCGAAGGCAAAATCGCTTATACTGATGGTTACCGCTACTCGGGCCAATGGCGTGCTGGCCGCGCGCACGGCAAGGGCGAAGCACATTTTCCCAATGGTGGCGTCTACATCGGTGATTTTGTAGAAGGTTTGCGAGAAGGCTACGGAAAATTCACACAAACCGACGGTTTCAGCTACGAAGGCCAATGGCTCGACAACCGGATTGAGGGCGAAGGTTCCGCAACTTATGTGAATGGCAACGTTTACCGGGGTACTTTCAAAGACAATAAACGTCACGGTCAGGGTGAAATGACCTTTGCCAATGGTGCCGTTTATAGCGGCCTATGGGTAAATGGTCAGCGCGACACCGGCGAAGAAGCCAGCGAATAACCGCTTTTCAAACTGATTTCTGGTGCCTATAAGCAAACCATGAGCAATCGCACGCATACGAGCTATTCCAGCGCCCGCCGTTTAGACGGTGATCGCGGCATGCTGCTATCTGCGCTTCTACTCCTTAGCCGCCCCTAGGCGCGCCGGGACGACGGCGCGCGCGTCTGGGGGATAATCACACCACGCGCCGCAAAACACCCGGAACAAGCTGAGACAATACCATGACCGAACAAACACAAATGTCCGACAAGGACCGCGTTGTCATTTTTGACACCACATTGCGCGATGGCGAACAATCACCCGGCGCAACAATGACGTTGGATGAGAAGCTGGCGATTGCTGCGCTGCTGGATGAAATGGGCGTCGATATTATCGAAGCCGGATTCCCCATAGCATCTGACGGCGATTTTGAAGCTGTCAGCGAAATCGCCAAAATGGCGCAACGGTCAACCATCTGCGGGCTGGCACGCGCTGCACGCGGCGACATTGATCGCGCTTGGGCTGCTTTGGAACATGCCAAATTCCCTCGCATCCACACGTTCATTGGCACATCTCCCCTGCACCGCGAACATCAGTTGGCCATGGACAAGGATCAGGTGCTGCGCAAGATCGAAGAAACCGTCGGCCATGCCCGCTCATTATGCGAAAATGTCCAATGGTCTCCGATGGATGCCACACGAACTGAACGTGACTATCTGATCGAAACTGTACGCGTTGCCGTTGAAAATGGTGCCACAACTATCAACATCCCTGACACTGTTGGCTACACTGCCCCGCGCGAAAGCGCAGACATTATTCGTGACCTGTTGAACAACGTCGAAGGTCTGGACAAGTGCATTATTGCTACCCACTGCCATAACGACTTGGGCATGGCGACAGCTAACTCTTTGGCCGCTGTTGAAGCGGGTGCCCGTCAGATCGAATGCACGATCAATGGCTTGGGCGAACGTGCTGGTAACACGGCCCTCGAAGAAGTCGTGATGGCATTGAAAGTTCGTCGAGACATCATGCCCTATCATACCGGCGTCGACACAACGAAAATCATGCAGGCTAGCCGCATGGTCGCCACCGCATCTGGCTTTGCAGTTCAATACAACAAGGCCATCGTCGGCAAGAACGCCTTCGCGCATGAAAGCGGCATTCATCAGGATGGCGTGCTGAAGAACGCTGAAACCTTTGAAATCATGCGCCCACAGGATGTCGGCCTGACTGACAACGCCCTGCCCATGGGCAAGCATTCAGGTCGCGCTGCATTCCGCGCCAAGCTGTCTGATCTGGGCATCGACATGGGCGATAATGCGTTTCAGGAGGCATTTGTTCGCTTCAAAGCACTGGCTGACACCAAGAAAGACGTTTTTGACGAAGACATCATCGCCTTGGTGAGCGACGAGAGAACCTCTGCCGCCAATGATCAGATCAAAGTCAAATCCCTGCGCGTTATGTGCGGCACCGACGGCCCACAGTCCGCTGATTTGACCCTGACCATCGAAGGCGTTGACCATCAAGTCACGGCAACAGGCGATGGCCCGGTCGACGCAGCATTCAACGCTGTTAAGGCGTTGGTTTCTCATAACGCTAAGCTGAAACTCTATCAGGTGAATGCAGTGACCGATGGCACCGATGCTCAGGCCACTGTCTCGGTTCGGCTGGAAGAAGACGGCAAAATCACAACCGGCCAGGCGGCAGATACCGACACCATCGTCGCCTCCACCCGCGCCTATGTGATCGCCATCAACAAATTGTTCGTGCGTCGCGAAAAGAACGCACCAACCGGCGAAGTCACTGCAGCCGCAGAATAAAACAAAAGGGCCCGGTCACAAACCGGGCCCTCAATCTTTATCGCATAAATACTCAAAACAGCGTTCGTTCACGAACGCATACTCAACATTCCGGCAGGTTCACCGCCAAACCGCCCAGCGATGTTTCTTTGTATTTCTCATTCATATCAACGCCCGTCTGGCGCATTGTCTCAATGCAGTTATCCAACGGCATATAGTGCTGACCATCGCCACGCAGCGCCAATGACGCCGCTGAAACAGCCTTAATCGCACCAAGACCATTCCGCTCAATACAAGGCACCTGCACCAATCCGGCAACCGGATCACAAGTCATGCCCAAATGATGCTCCAGTGCGATTTCAGCAGCATTTTCAACCTGCTCTGGCGTTCCACCCAATGCTGCACACAGACCAGCAGCAGCCATGGCAGAGGCTGAACCAACTTCACCCTGGCACCCTACTTCAGCGCCAGAAATCGACGCGTTATGTTTGATCAACCCACCAATCGCAGCAGCAGTCAGCACAAAATCGCGCTCACCTTTTTCCGAATAGCCAAGGCAATGATCGCGGTAATAGCGCAGAACCGCAGGCGTTACTCCAGCAGCACCATTTGTCGGCGAAGTAACAACCTTACCACCTGCCGCATTCTCTTCATTCACCGCCATCGCATAAACAGATAGCCAATCATTCGCGACATGGGGCTGCGCGAGGTTACAGCCACGTTCCGCTTCCAACTGGTCCTTGATCGACTTGGCACGGCGCTTCACGCCCAATCCACCGGGCAGAATGCCCTCTTTGTCTAAACCGCGGTCAATGCAGGCGTTCATCGCTACCCGTATCTCATCAATCCGACTATTCAATCGGCCACCGAGGCTTGTTTCCTCGTTCGCACGCTTCATCTCAGCAATGGATTTCCCGCTTTTCGCTGCCATCTCCAACATCTCAGCCGCCGAAGAAAACGGATAGGGCCAACCGGCGGCGGCTGCCTCATCAACATCTTGAGAGGCATCCCGCCGTTTCATTTCCCGCTCTGTCATGATGAAACCACCACCGACAGAATAATACGTCTCTTCCAAATGCAGATTGCCATCCGCATCATGGGCGAACATTTTCATCCCGTTTGCGTGCAGTGGTAAGGCTGGGCCATAATCAAAGATCACATCCAAATCGGGATCAAACGCCAGTTCCCCTACTCCTTCAATCTCAATTGTCTTTCGCTCTGCAATTATGGCTTCGATACGTTCAGCTTCATCAGGGTCCGCGCCACGTGGCGTTTGCCCGGCAAATCCCAACACAACCGCGCGATCCGTCGCGTGCCCTTTACCGGTAAACGCTAAAGAACCATATAACCTGCAAGACAACCGCGCTGCCTCACCAGAACCCGGCACCCGATCAGCGCCACTCCGCAAAGCATCCAAAAATTGACCAGCAGCAGTCATCGGCCCCATTGTATGAGAGGACGAGGGACCAATCCCAATTTTAAAGATGTCGAAAACGCTAAGAAACATGGCACAGCCTCCTGTCCGCGCAGATTATCGAAAGCAGCCCGGATGAAAGCCATTTGCGCGGCGCGATGCAGCGCATTTACGACACTGGTTGCTTTTCCGCCACGACAATACCCTTCACCCCATGCGCACAAATACTTTGCAAACGCAGCAACACCTATGGCTAAGCACAGCAAGAAAGGGATCGTCCTGAATGGTAGCCCCGGCCGGAATCGAACCGGCACTCCGTGAGGAACCGGATTTTGAATCCGGCGCGTCTACCAATTCCGCCACAGGGCCACTGTCATTCGGTGTAGACGCGCCTCAGGTAGCAAGAGCCGCGCCCGTGTTCAAGAGGCGTTTTAGAGGAAAATGCGCAAACCATGAGACAAGTTTCGTTTGGAGGTGGTTTTTCCTCTCACACACTGAATTTCCCTTTGAATTTTGCGAACCATTTTACACAGCCCCAGCCACATTCTTGGCATTGATCTGCAACAACGCCCATCAAACCCCAGCACAAAAAAACGCCGCATCCCAAAGGGCGCGGCGCTAAGTAAAGGTGAAAGGGTGAGCCTGTACAAACCCGTTCACCAAGGTCGAAAGCCGGTCGGTCAACAACGCATGCTGTGTGAGGGGGGCATGCGCACAAGAGAGCAAGACAAGATGGCTACGACCAGGACACAACAACAATATGCGGCAACAAAATACGGTGGCAAAAGGCGCGCGAAACTCAGACCAGTGAAGTCGCCGCAAAACCAATAAACATAATGGCGCATAGCGCAGCTAACCCCAGAATGTCGGTAAGCGCCTCTTTCGGCTGCTCGGATGCGACTTCAATCATACGAATGGCTGTTTTCATAACACTAACTCCTGATTGTTCTCATTTGTTAGCATTATGTTCTCTTTTTATTCTCAATTAGTCAAGAACATTATAAGAACGCAATATGCAGGGGTTATCCGCCGCTCAGATACTGGATAGCGGCATCGCGGTCATGCAGGTACAGCAGAACACGCAAGGCAGCGCCCCGCTTGCCTGACAAATCCGGCTCTTTTTCCAGAATCAGTCGGGCGTCATCCTGCGCCCACCGCATCAATTCCAGATCATTCTCCATATTGGCGATCTTGAACTGCGGCAGGCCCGATTGCTGAACACCCAACAGATCACCCGCACCACGCAGCCGCAGGTCTTCTTCGGCAATCATAAATCCGTCATCACTGTCACGCAGTGTCGTCAGCCGCGCCTCAGCGGTTTTTCCAAGGGGGGAGCCAAACAAGAGCAGACAAGTGGAGGCACCTTCGCCGCGCCCCACCCTGCCCCGTAGCTGATGCAATTGCGCCAGCCCAAACTGCTCTGCATGCTCAATAACGATAATCGTGGCCTCTGGTACATCGACGCCAACTTCAATCACAGTTGTCGCGACCAGAACCTTTGCGCGACCATCCTGGAACGCCTCCATCGCCGCATCTTTTTCAACAACAGGCATCTGCCCATGCACCAGTGCAACTTCACCCTCGCCAAAGGCAGCCTTCAATGCCTTGGCGCGATCCTCCGCCGCCGTGGCGTCCAACAACTCACTTTCCTCAACCAAGGGGCAAACCCAATAGGCCCTGCGTCCCTCAGCGGTCGCAGCCTTTAGCCGTGCGACCACATCGTCATAGCGCCCCAATGAAACCAAGCGTGTTTCAATTGGCTGTCGTCCCGGCGGTTTTTCGTCCAGCACCGAAACATCCATATCCCCATAGTGTGCCAGTGCCAGCGAGCGTGGAATCGGCGTTGCCGTCATCACCAACATATCCACGCCGGCACCCTTTGCCGACATCTCCATCCGTTGCTTCACACCGAACCGGTGCTGTTCATCAACAACAGCCAAGCGTAGGTCTTTGAAATTAACTGTCTTCTGGAACAATGAATGCGTGCCAACGATCAAGTCGGTCTCGCCAGCCTCCAATGCAGCCAGTTTCTCGGCCCGCGACTTACCCTTGTCGCGTCCGGTCAGAATGTCCAAGCGAACCCCAACGGCCTCCGCCAACGGGCTTAGTCCTGCAAAATGTTGGCGTGCGAGGATTTCCGTCGGAGCCATCATCGCCCCCTGCCCGCCCGATTCTACCGCAGCCAACAGCGCCATCATCGCAACCAACGTCTTACCTGCACCAACATCGCCCTGAAGCAAGCGCAGCATCCGCATGGGTGAGGTCATATCGCCATCAATCTCAGCCGCTGCCCTTGCCTGAGCCCCCGTCGGACTATACGGCAAAGCCGCCAACAACTTTGCCCGCAACGCGCCGTCAGCCTGAATTGCCCTGCCTTTTCCACGCTTCATATGCGCCCGCGCCAGCGATAGCGTAAGTTGATGGGCAAGTAATTCATCATAGGCCAACCGCTGCCGTCCCTTGGCAGCGGGCGACAGGTCCGCCTGCCCCTGCGGGTTATGAACATCGGTCAATGCGGCCTTCCAATTCGGCCAACCCTCTCGGTTTTTCAGCGGCCCATCCAGCCATTCAGGTAACTCACCTACCCGATCCAAGGCTGCATGAGTTGCCTTGGCAACCACCCGCTGGCTCAGGCCTTGCGTTAGCGGATAGACCGGCTCAAAATCGGGCAAACTGTCCACTTCTGCTGGTGTAAGCACATGATCAGGATGGGTTATTTGCAAAACCCCATCATAGATCTCAACTTTACCAGAGACCACGCGCCGCTGCCCGGTTGGCAGTTTCTGCGCCAGCCAATCCCCTTTGGCGCGGAAGAACACCAACATGAACTCGGCACCGGAATCCTGCACCATAATCCGGTATGGTCCACCCTTTCGGCGTGATGGATGGTGAACACCAACCTCCACCTCAACCGTAGCAATCTCACCCTCTGGCACACCTGCAATCGACGAACGAATACGTCGGTCGATCACATTATGCGGTGGTAAAAACAGCAGATCACGGGGCCGCGAAGCCCCCAGTTTTTCAAACAATTTAGTTGACTTGGCCCCAATGCCCGGCAGGCTTTGAATCTCGCCAAACAAGGGCCATAGGATTTCGGGCCTGCCCGCCATATCAGGTATTGATGAGGGTCAACCAACCCTCCTCATCCATGGTTTCCACACCCAGTCCTTCGGCCTTTTTCAACTTTGATCCAGCCCCCGGACCTGCTACCAAAATGTCGGTTTTCTTGGAAACAGAGCCTGCAACCTTCGCACCTAAAGATTCAGCACGCGCCTTGGCCTCGGCTCGGGTCATTTTCTCCAGCGTTCCGGTGAATACGACGGTCTTACCGGCAACGGGGCTGTCTGACGATTGCACTTCGACAGGTTGAATATTCAATTGCCCAGCCAGATCATCAACCAGCGTACGGCTGGCCGGGTCAGCGAAATACCCTACAATGGCCTTGGCCATCACTGCCCCGACACCATCAATATTCATCAGGTTTTCCCAAGCTGTCCCTTCTGGGTCAGCAGCTTGGTCCATACCATCGCGGAAACTATTCCAATCACCAAATGAACGCGCCAGCATAGCGGCTGAGGTTTCACCGACATGACGAATGCCAAGGCCAAATATGAACCTGTCCATGCCGATGCTGCGTCGATCTTCAATTGCAGCAAACAGATTGTTGGCAGAGGTTTCACCCCACCCCTCTCGATTTTTGAGCTGTTGGAGGCCCGCTCCATAATTCTCTTTCAGCCGAAATATATCCGCTGGCGTTTTCACCCATCCATCGGTCCAAAACATTTCAACTTGTTTTGCACCTAATCCGTCGATGTCAAAGGCTCCACGGCTTACAAAGTGCTTCAACTTCTCCAACGCTTGCGCGGGGCAAATCACACCGCCGGTACACCGACGGACAGCCTCGCCTTCATCCCGAACAGCCGCAGACCCACATTGCGGGCAAACTTCAGGGAACACATATGGCTCCGCCCCTTCAACCCGCTGCGACACATCCACGTCCATCACTTTGGGAATCACATCACCAGCCCGATAGATCGTGACTGTATCGCCAATCCGCAGGTCGCGACCTTCGCGGATTAACTCACCTTTGCCGCCATGCCCTGCGATGTAATCTTCGTTATGAAGCGTCGCATTCGACACAACCACACCACCAACAGTAACGGGCCGGAGCCGCGCAACCGGGCTAAGCGCACCAGTACGACCAACCTGAATATCGATAGCCTCAAGGATCGTCGTCGCGGTTTCCGCAGAAAACTTATGCGCCGTCGCCCAACGGGGGTTGTTGCTACGAAATCCTAGCCGAGACTGTAGGGATAGGTCGTCGACCTTGTAGACTACACCATCAATGTCATAGCCCAAGTTGGCGCGCTGTTTCTCTATCTGCTGATAATGCGCCACCAAATCCGCAACAGTTTCGCAACGTTTGGTCAGCTCATTGATTTGAAATCCTAGTGAACCCAATCGTTCAACCGAACCCATCTGACTAACTGCCAAGGGTTCACTGATAACGCCCCAGGCATAAGCAAAGAATTTCAAAGGTCGCGCAGCGGTGATTTTCGAATCCAATTGGCGCAGACTGCCCGCTGCCGCATTGCGTGGGTTGGCGAATATTTTACCGCCAGTTTCCAACGCCCTCTCATTCAGCGCCGCGAAATCGGCGTGGCTCATATAAACTTCACCGCGGACTTCCAACTCACGTGGGGCGTCATCAGGCAAAACGTGAGGAACATTATCCACCATCATCGCATTGGCAGTAACATTCTCCCCCTCTTGACCATCCCCTCGTGTCGCGGCGACGGTCAAACGCCCATTCACGTACAGCAGAGACAACGACAGGCCGTCGATTTTCGGCTCCGCAGTGTACGCCAAGGGCGCGTCGTCGCCCAAACCGAGAAAACGACGTATCCGGCCATCAAACTCACCAACCTCATCTTCCTCAAAAAGGTTGGACAGGGACAACATCGCCGCCCGGTGTTTTACCTTGGCAAATGCAGCCGAAACTGGCGCACCAACCCGATGAGAAGGGCTATCCGCCCGCACCAACGCAGGAAACAGCGCCTCAATCGCCAGGTTACGTTGTTTCAGCGCATCATAGTCTGCATCCGAAACCGTCGGCGCGTCATCCCCATGATAGGTTTTGTCATGGGCAAGGATCACCTCTGCCAATCGCTGCAATTCTGCGACGGCCTCTGCTTCGGTTAGTTGATCCGGTTGTTTAGTGGGATTCGTCATCTGTGCGCCTGTGTTATTCAGGCGCCAAATTCCCGCGCTGGGTCGCCTGCGTCAAGCGGCGCAATTCTATGCGCCGCCAAACGTTCGCCTAAACTGGGGCAACACGAGCCATGCAGGGCAGGCCCAAATCAGGCATAGGCCATTTCCGGCTCAGCCGCTTCAACAGGAATTGGGTCACGCAACACATAACCACGGCCCCACACTGTCTCGATATAATTCTCTCCACCGGTTGCCGCGCTCAGCTTTTTACGAAGCTTACAAATGAACACATCGATGATTTTCAACTCTGGCTCATCCATGCCGCCATATAGGTGATTCAAGAACATCTCTTTGGTCAGCGTCGTGCCCTTGCGCAGGCTCAACAGCTCCAACATCTGATACTCCTTGCCAGTCAGATGAATAGGCCGCCCACCAGTCTCCACAGTCTTCGCATCCAAATTCACATCAATTTTGCCCGTAGCAATAATTGACTGAGCATGGCCTTTGGACCGTCGCACAATAGCATGAATCCGCGCGATCAACTCATCACGAACAAAGGGTTTGGTCATGTAATCATCAGCGCCAAAACCAAATCCACGCAATTTGTCATCTGTTTCCGTTAATCCAGATAGGATGAGAATTGGCGTTTCGATGCGCGCCAACCGAAGCTGTCGCAGCACATCAAAACCGCTCATATCCGGTAAATTGATATCCAGTAAAATCAGGTCGTAATCATAGATTTTCGCCAGATCGACGCCCTCCTCCCCCATATCAGTTGCATAAACATTCAAATTCGCCCGTCCCAACATCAATTCGATGCTGCGGGATGTTGATGGGTCGTCCTCAATCAGTAATACGCGCATAACGTGCCTTTCCGCCTTTGCATCGCCCTAAGATCAATGCACGCTAAAGGTGAATTGGTAAACATTAAATTACCATATGGCGATTTTGTTAAGAGTTTTTCACCCAACCTAAACGGGCCGCGCGCTGCCTCGTTGCGTAAACAGCGCACTCTCCCCCTACATAAAAGCCAAGAAAACCTGCTGGGTTGAGCCTCGACCAAAGCAGGAGTAAAGAGCGCGCATGTCACAAGAACTTAACTCACTCGGCTTTGCAAAGCCCCCATCAGAAACCCGCGTCGTCGTTGCGATGTCGGGCGGCGTAGACAGTTCGGTTGTCGCGGCGCAGCTTTCCAAGGAAGGCTACGATGTTGTTGGCGTAACGCTTCAGCTTTACGACCACGGTGCAGCGCTCGCGAAAAAAGGGGCCTGCTGTGCAGGCCGTGACATTCATGATGCGCGCCGTGTGGCCGAAGAAATGAATTTCCCGCACTATGTGCTCGACTATGAAAGCAAGTTCCGCGAGTCGGTGATCGAGGAATTCGCAGACCAGTACCTCGCTGGCGCGACCCCAATCCCCTGTGTTCGCTGTAATCAGACAGTCAAATTCCGTGACCTGCTGGCAACCGCGCAGGATCTGGATGCTGATTGCCTTGCTACTGGCCACTACATTCAGCGGAAACTAGGCGAGACCGGCGCCGAACTGCACCGCGCAGCCGACCCGGAACGTGACCAGAGCTATTTCCTGTTCGCAACGACCCAAGAACAGCTTGACTACCTACGCTTCCCGCTTGGGCACCTGAAATCAAAGGCAGAAACCCGCGCTATGGCTGCCGAATTCGGCCTGCCGGTTGCGGACAAGCCCGACAGTCAGGACATCTGCTTTGTCCCGCAGGGGCGTTATGCTGATGTGATTGAGAAATTACGCCCCGGTTCAGCCGAACCCGGTGACATCGTGCATATCGACGGCCGTGTTCTGGGCCAGCACCCCGGCGTTATCCACTATACAATTGGCCAGCGTCGCGGCCTTGGTATTGGCGGCGGCGATCCACTGTTCGTTGTCAAACTCGACGCTGATACAAAACAAGTCATCGTCGGCCCAAGAGAAGCCCTAACAACACGCAGTGTTCCTGTGGCTGAAATCAACTGGATCGGTGATGAAAACTTCTCAGACGCGCCAGAGGGCGGTTGGGAAGCATTGGTAAAGGTGCGATCCACCAGACCGCCGGTGTCAGCGCGCATTCATCCAACTGAAACCGGCGCAACAGTTGAACTGTTAACAGCAGAACTCGGCGTAGCGCCCGGTCAGGCTTGCGTTTTTTACGCCCCGGAAGGCGACCGCATTTTAGGCGGAGCTTGGATCCAGCGCGCCTAAACGCGCTGGGCATTCGTTGTTTCTACAGGGTGATTTAGAAGTGAATCACCAGATCGAACAGCGCGCGCCATTCGAAAATGTCGTTGGCGCTTTCTGACAAGTTGTACTCAAAAGCAGCACCAATCAGCGCGTTTTCAGTTGCCGCATAACGCATGCCTGCACCAACGGTCCACACATTCTCTGGGTCAGATGAACCAAAGTCGGCAATGTCGATACCGGTAAGTGAAGAGTTCGCAATCCGGTCACCGCCATCGTAAGGTAGGGTCAGGTTCGTCTCCAAAGTCGGAAAGAAACCAGCGCCCGCATTGTAACTCACAGCCGCAGAGCCGTGGAAATATGATGTACGGTCGTTGGAAACTGCTTGCTGAACACCAGCCGACCCCTGCACGGTCCACTCACCAAATTCCTTAAGACCAGTTGCAAATACATTGACCGATCCAGCGCCAAAGCCAGTCAGGTCAATTGTGCCCACATCTAAGTTACCCAAAGGTGCGGTGTAACGAACACCAACGGTCAGGATTTCACCCTCTTTCGGGTTGTAATAGGCCGCGTATTTGAACCCGGCAGCAATGTCAGCAAAACCGCTTGAGTCTGCCAACACCGCATCAAAATCGATGTCGGCATAGCCATCTGTTGTGGCGATAAAGCCGAGACGTTCTGTTAATGCGATACGCACTTGCATGGCACCAACATCAATATCGCCTCCACCGGAAAGAAACTCATTCGGAATTTCCTGGTGGAAGTAAATTGGGCGAATTTCCGTAGTGATCAGCGGGGTTTCGTTTAGTACGGGGTTGGTGATTGGTGGCGAATAGTTGTCAAAACCATTCTCACCCAAAGAACCTTCCCATTGCTGCGCATTCGCAGGGCCAAAGGCCAAAGCAGCAGCCATCAAGACACCCGCCGATACTGCGGTCACGGCCTTTGCAGGCCAGAGGACGTTTTTCGGTGCCGTCAAAGGCGTTGCCTTGGTCGGCCATAGGACATTGCTCATTTTCAAAGGTTTCATTGCGGCGTGCCCCTAAATTAATGTCCGAACAAGGGCGAGCTCCCGAGGTCGAACCGCTTTTCCTGAGGTTCAATCTCCACTTTCGGGCAGTAAATGCATTGATTTAAATCAATTTTTTCATTGAAACTGCAACAATATAATGAATTTTTGGATTTAGTGATGCAAAACGCATTCAGCCATTGAATGGAATGCAGCCAGCAAGAACCAAAACGACAGCTTACGAACCCAACAGGCTCACCACTGCTCGCTCTATCTGCCCGCCTGTCGGGTTATCACGCGATCTGTATGTCGCAATGATCCGGCCTTCGCCATCCAGCAAAACCTTGTTGAAATTCCACGATGGCGCAAACCCGGTTTCTGCCTCAACCCACTGATAAAACGGGTGCGCCTTTGGCCCGGTTACTGGTGTCACCTCGGTCATCGGCAGGTCCAGACCATAAGTTACCTCACAAAACTCTTTAACCGCTTCATTTGATGTCAGCTCTTGCCGAAATGACCGCGAAGGCACGGCCAGAACCGTCAGCCCTTTATCACGATACTGGTCATATAACGCCTGCAGCCCTTTGTATTGATAAGTATACCCGCAACGAGAGGCCGTATTAACTACCAACACTGGCCCGCCGTGATAGTCGCTCAGCGCGATGTCTCCGCCATCAATCGAAGGAAACGAAAAATCCTCAGCAGAGGCTGCAAACCCCATAAGGCTAAACATCAAGGCAACAATTAAATTTCTCATAACTCCTCCAACACAAACTCAAAAATCTTCGGGCAATGGCCCACGCGGTTTCCGCAAATGGGCGATGCCCTTTTGTTCAACAAACTTTGTCGTCGCCCGCCACAGAAAATCACCATAATAAAATGGCTCAAAATCCGTAGCGCCCGGCAAATCCAACGGCTCAATAATAGCATCCACCGCAGGTTCATAAAAGAACGGGATTGAATAACGTTCATCACCATTTGAAACAACGCGATGCGGCGTGGCGCGGATTACTCCACCGCTCCATTGCTGCAATAGCTTACCAAAGTTTACCACCATCGCACCCTCAACCGGCGGGGCATTTATCCAACCGTCTGGCGTTTTCACCTGCAATCCGGAAACACCATCTTGAACCAGCAAAGTAACAAACCCGCTATCGATATGAGTGACCCCGGTGAGAAGTAGTTTCTCGCCCTCAAAATCTATCGTTGCGTCTGCCGGGTCCTCATCGCCAAATGTCTCTGGCGTTCGCGGTAGGTAATGCGCCAGCCTGAACGACGAAATACCACCCTCAAACAAAGGCGCGAACCGGTCTTCTGATAATCCCAGTCCACGCGCAATTGAGGACATTATCGCACAGCCGACTTCCTCCAACCCTTTGTACCATTCTGTGGCATGTGCACGCCAACCCGGCGCTTCATCTTCAGTGGGCAGCGGGGTTGCTTCCCGTAGGGGGTCGTCCTCTGCCACCCTGCCCTCATGGGCCAAATCCGGCCCCATATCGATGCCTTCTTTATAACTGCGAACGCCGGGTTGCGCCGGATACCAACCACGATAAACCGCCGAATTTTCCGGGTTGAAATTTACCCTCATCAACCGCCGTTTAACATCATCAGAAATATTGAAAATCGACTTCAGGCGATCTCGTGACTCAGCTTCGATCAACTCGTTCTGAAGCAACCCAGTGATCTGTAAAAAGCCGACGCCCTTGGCGGCCTTCATGATCAAGGCGTCAGTTCGCCGGCGATCTTCTGTATCTTCGCCAAACAGTGGGGAAACATTGATTACATCAAGCATTTAGCCTCTCACCCCCGAGCAGATCGTGTTCAACTTAGGCCACTTTAAGGGCCGCTAGGCTAAGAAATTGCCACCTACGCCGCCAGAGTGTCGCATTCCGATTAATCGGTGTCTCGATTGGCCTTTCCCGATATATAGCGCATGCGAAAAGCAATTGAGTTCAGAATTACGCTAGCGAGGCGCCATGTCAGCAGACACGCAAGACCCTTTGGTCATCTTCACCCCCTCAGGGAAACGCGGTCGTTTTGCGGCTGGCACACCAATCCTCAGCGCCGCTCGCCAACTGGGCGTTGATTTGGACAGTGTGTGCGGTGGACGGGGCATCTGCTCCAAATGCCAAATCACGCCCAGCTATGGTGAGTTTTCCAAGCATGGCGTGACGGTTGGCGAAAATGCGCTGTCTGAATGGAATAAAGTAGAAGAGCGTTACAAATCCAAACGGCACCTGATTGATGGCCGTCGCCTCGGCTGTCAGGCACAAGTACAGGGCGACGTTATCATCGACGTGCCCCCTGAAAGTCAGGTCCATAAACAGGTTGTCCGCAAACGCGCCGAGGCGCGAGACATCACCATGGACCCGGCCACCAAGCTTTATTATGTCGAGGTTGAAGAACCCGACATGCACAAGCCAACTGGCGATGTCGAACGCCTGCAAACCGCCCTGCATGAACAATGGGGTTTGGAGAACGTCCACGGCGACCTCCGCACGCTTCAGATGTTGCAAAAGGCCCTGCGCGATGGTGATTGGAAAGTCACCTGTGCTGTTCACCGCGACGGCAACGAACCGGGCCGCATTATGCAGGTCTGGCCCGGCTATTACGAAGGTTCTGTTTACGGCCTCGCCTTCGATGTCGGCTCCACCACTATCGCCTGCCATATGGTCGATTTACAGACGGGAGAGGTCAAGGCTTCCTCCGGCCTGATGAACCCGCAAATCCGGTTTGGCGAAGACCTGATGAGCCGCGTCAGCTATTCCATGATGAACCCTGGCGGTGCCGCTGAAATGACCAAAGCTGTGCGCGAGGCAATCAACGCCCTCGTCGGTCAGGTCGCGGCAGAGGCTCTGATCAGCCGCGAAGAAATCGTAGAGGCTGTATTGGTCGGCAACCCGGTCATGCATCACCTGTTGCTGGGTATTGATCCAGTGGAACTCGGCTGGGCACCTTTCGCATTGGCAACGTCCGGCGCAATGCATCTTTGGGCGAAAGAAATTGAGCTCGAAATGCACCCGGATGCCCGCATTTACATCCTTCCCTGCATCGCAGGCCACGTAGGTGCCGATGCGGCAGCAGTTGCCCTTTCCGAGGCACCGAACCAGTCAGATGACCTTGTGTTGGTCGTTGACGTAGGCACAAACGCCGAAATCATGCTGGGCGACAAAACCCACGTCCTCGCTTGCTCCTCCCCCACTGGCCCGGCCTTTGAAGGCGCACAAATCAGCTCCGGCCAGCGCGCAGCGCAGGGTGCCATTGAGCGTGTAGAAATTGACCCCGTAACCAAGGAACCTCGCTTCCGCGTCATCGGTTCGGAAACTTGGTCTGACGAGGATGGCTTCATCGAAAACATCGGCGCGCAAGGTGTAACCGGCATCTGCGGTTCAGGCATCATCGAAGTCATCGCTGAAATGCGCTTGGCCGGCGTAGTAGACGAAGATGGCCTAATAGGATCAGCCGAGGCCGCGGGAACAGCGCGATGCGAGGCTGATGGCCGGACCTTCGCTTATCTGCTTTACGATGGTTCCGCACACGACGGCCCTCGTATCACGGTCACTCAACAAGACATTCGCGCCATCCAGCTCGCCAAAGCAGCCCTTTACGCTGGCGCGCGGTTGTTGATGGACAAACGTGGTGTCGAAAGTGTTGATCGCGTTGTTCTCGCTGGCGCATTCGGCGCTCATATCTCTCCCAAGCACGCAATGGTGCTGGGGATGATCCCCGATTGCCCGCTCGACAAAGTATCATCTGCCGGTAACGCAGCAGGAACGGGCGCACGTATCGCACTCCTAAACTCCGGTGCACGACGTGAAATTGAAAACGTCGTGCAAAAGATTGAGAAGATCGAAACGGCAGTCGAAGAAAAGTTTCAGGAACACTTTGTCAATGCCATCGCCGTGCCGCATAAAATCGACCCTTTCCCGGAACTGTCCAAAATAACTGACATTCCAAAGGTCACATTCGGTGCTGCCGCAGATGATGCAAGCGGCGAAAGTGGCGGGCGTCGCCGTCGTCGTCGGGCGCGCGCTTAACTGATTACGCAGAACAGAAAAACAGGGCGTGTAATCATGCCCTGTTTGTGTAAGTTGCCATTATGCGCAACTGGGACGACCTTCAAACGATATTAGCCCTCGGCCGTTCCGGCACGATGAAGGGTGCAGCTGTGGCACTGGGTGTTAGCGAAACCACGGTTTCGAGGCGTATCCAGAAAATTACCGACGGTGATGGTGGGATCATTTTTGACCGCAACGGTCAAAGCTGGAAACCAACCGCGCTGGGCCGTGGTCTCATCGCGGTGGCTGAGCGTGTGGAAGGTGAGATTATCGCCGCCGAAACACAGCTAGAGGCAAAGACCAAAAATATCGTCGGCGCACTCAAAATAAACAGCCTGTCGTTCATCAACACGCATTTCCTCTCACCTCATGTGGCTCGATTTCAGCTTACCCATCCGGATGTAACGCTAACTATTGATGCCAGCGATGATGTCGTCAGCCTCGCCTATCGCCAGGCAGACATAGCGCTCAGGCTGACGCGCCCGACAGAAGGGCGACTGATTGCTAAGAAGCTGTGCACCCTCCACATGGCCGCCTTTGCACGCCGGACAGAGAAACCGCGCGATTGGGTTGGCCTAATCGAAGGGTTGGACTGGACGCCGGAAATGAAAGTCGGGTTCAATCATTTCAAGCATCGCCCCTCAATTCGCCTGGACGGGTTTGATGGTATCCTCAACGTGGTGGAGGCAACAGGTTTGGGCGGCGTCGCCCCCACCTGCATAGCCCGCAGTCGTCCACAGTTAACTCAATTATCACGGACTGTTCCACGTGATGTTTGGCTAACCTATCACGAAGATATGCGTAACAGCCCTCGTGTAAGGGCCGGTGTTGATTGGCTGGACGGCGCACTTGGCAGAAATTCACCGTGTATGTGCAGTTACTGTGATATTTAGGCCATAAATCAGCGGCACAATACGACACCAACTGATAACAAAGGCGAATTCCGTGAAAGAAATGCCTGAAAAACCGATTTTCGGCCCAGAAGATCCACGCCTAGATCCACCAAACCCACCGGATGTCAAACCATGGCGATCACTGGCCAAGGCGGTTAGTTGGCGTGTCGTTGGTACCCTCGATACGCTATTGCTATCGTGGGTTATCATTACCTTCCTCGGCCCGCTATTGGGGTTGAACGAAGGGGCCAGCCATGGCGACAACCTCCAAACTGCCACTTATATTGCCCTGACCGAAGTGGCCACCAAAATGGTGATCTATTTCCTTCATGAACGGGCATGGGCGCGCGTCAAATGGGATGTAGGTGTCACTGAAGAAGGCCATCGCCGAGAGGGTCCGCGTAGGTCTGGCGTAAAAACCGGCACCTGGCGCGTGCTCGCCAGTCTGGACACATTTTTATTGGCGCTACTGTTTACTGGAAACGTTGGCACCGCGATTTCAATTGGTGGATTTGAAATCATAACCAAACTGGTGCTTTACTATTTCCACGAACGGGCATGGAGCCGGGTGAAATTCGGATTGGAATAAATTCATGAACTACAGAAAACTGGGACGCAGCGATCTGCGCGTCTCTACCCTATGTCTCGGCTCCATGACCTATGGAACGCAAAACACATTTGCAGAGGCTGCCGAGCAAATCGACTACGCCCTCGACCATGGCATCAACTTCATCGACACCGCCGAGATGTACCCGGTCAATCCAATCAGCCCAGATCATGCCGGTGACAGTGAACGCGCTATCGGCGCTTGGCTGGCCAAATCAGGGCGACGTGAAGACATCGTGATCGCTACCAAGGTTTCCGGCTCAGGCACCAGCGCAGTCGCAGGTGGCGCACCGCCAATCTCAGCAACTAGGGTTCGAGAGGCCGCTGAATACTCGCTGCAAAAACTGGGTACAGATTACATCGACCTCTACCAACTCCATTGGCCGAACCGTGGTTCATACCATTTCCGCCAATACTGGAGTTATGATCCAACCAAGCAGTCGCGCCAAGAGACACGCGATAACATCACGGATACATTGGGCGAGTTAGGGCGGTTGGTCGACGAAGGTAAAATCCGCGCGATTGGACTATCAAACGAAAGCGCTTGGGGCGTTGCCCAGTTTCTGGACATAGCAGAAAAAGAAAACCTGCCCCGCGTTGCAACGGTTCAAAACGAATACAGCCTCCTTTGCCGCATCTACGATCTTGATATGGCCGAACTCAGCCATAACGAAGATGTGGATCTGCTGTCATTTTCACCGCTAGCTTGCGGGCTTTTGTCCGGCAAATATCAGGGTAACATTACGCCACCAGATACACGCCGTTGCCATCACGATAATCTTGGCGGTCGCATCACTGACCGCATCTGGCCCGCGATCGACGCATATACCGCCATTGCAGACAAACACGGGTTAGATTCCTGCCAAATGGCCCTCGCATGGTGCCTGACCCGTCCCTTCATGGGGTCGGCGATCTTTGGTGCAACAAAGATGCATCAACTCAAAAATGCAGTGGCAGCAGCCAATATCGAGCTAAATGAAGAATGCATGGCGGACATTGCCAAGGCTTGGCGCGATCACCCAATGCCTATTTAGACCATTCCTGCATAAATAAATGCGAAGTTAACAAAGGCGGCCTAGCTTAGGCTCGCCCTTCTCTAAGCAAGACACCAAAAGGCGACCCGAATGACCAACGACGATCTTTTCGCTACCATGCCAAGGCTGAAAGATCGTTTCATCCCACCCATGGAGTCATTTTTTCGCAATTTTGACGTTGCCAAAATGGACCAAAAGATGAAGGCAATGGGTGCACCTGCCGATTGGCGTCATACCGATGAAGTTAGGGAGGATGGTCGCAGGAAATTCCTCTCTACCATCCCAGCGGGCGATCTTTGGGTCTTCGCCTATGGTTCATTGATGTGGGACCCTGCCATCTTTGTAAGTGAAATCAGACAAGCAACATTAACCGGGTATCACCGCAGCTTTTGCCTGAAATCGGTTTTAGGGCGAGGCACCGAAGAATTTCCCGGCCTTATGGCTGGTTTAGATACCGGCGGTTCCTGCCATGGTCTGGCCATGCGGATCGAAGCTTCGAAAGTTGAGACAGAAACGAAGCAATTGTGGTGCCGTGAGATGCTAATGCACGCCTATCGGCCAGAGGTTCTTCCGATCAACACGCCCAAAGGGTCCATTAACGCTGTCGCGTTTGTCATCGACCAAACTGCTGCCAACTATCAGCCAAACCTGACCGATGACCAAACCTCATTCATGCTGGCAACTGGTGAAGGGGAATTAGGCAGCAGCCTAGATTACATATCCAAACTCGCCGACCAATTTGAGGCGATAGGCATCCATGATCCTGATCTAAAACAACTATTGGCCAGAGCTAACGTCGCCAAACAAAATTGCTCTATTACTTAAGCCAGCTGACCAATCATCTCATCCACAGTCACAACGGTCGCGAACTCTCCGTCCAAACTGCACAGCGTATTAGAATGAACATCATCGGCATGATGTTCCCGTCCATCTGGTCCGGTAGCGCTATAGGCCCAAACTCCATCAGATAGATAAAAAACATCAAACCCTAGGTTGCCCGCCATCCGAGTCGTTGTTTCCACGCAATGATTTGCCGTAGCGCCGCACATAATCAACCTATCAACACCATTCGCTCGCAAGTCCGCCTCCAGCGACGTACCGATGAAACCGCTGTTCACATGCTTCACATAAACAGCTTCACCATCACGAGGCACAACAAAGGGCTGTACCACTGCCCCCGGCAGGTCCGCCCTAAACGCAGATCCCGGTTCCTTTGAATGATGGTGAATATGAATGACTCGCCCGTCATTTTCCCGAAAATGTGCCAAAATGCAGGCAATATTTTCCTCGGCACTTGGCATGCTACGAACCGCGCCACCTTTTTCGCGCTCAACAAATGCCATCTGAATATCAATCAGCAACAACGCAATAGATTTATCGACCATGTTTTCCCCCAAAAGATGAGTTCTGCGAACTAGCACGACGAAGGCCCTGTAACCAATCAACGTTTTTTATGAATCCCCTTGAACACTGGGAATTACAGTGCTTTGTTCCATTCGTGGATTTTTAATGAAGCACCATCAAGGTGCGAACTCTATGGGAGAATACTGAATGGAACGTCGTAAGTTTCTACAAGGCGCAGCTCTGGCAGGCGTAGGTGCCACCACGCTAGCAGCGCCAGCAGTAGCGCAAGAGCGCAAAACAATGACCATCGTGTCTACTTGGCCACGCGACTTTCCCGGTCTCGGCATTTCAGCGCAGCGTCTCGCAGCGCGTATTACTGAGCTGAGCCAAGGTGCGATTACAACTGAGTATTTCGCTGCTGGCGAACGTGTTGGCGCATTTGACAGCTTTGATGAGGTCGCCTCCGGCAACTCTCAGGCTTACATCGCTGCTGACTACTACTGGGGCGGTAAGCACCCGGCATTCAGCTATTTCACAGCTGTCCCGTTTGGCATGACGTCGCCAGAGTGGAATGCTTGGATCAAATACAAAGGCGGGCAAGAGCTTTGGGATGAAGTTTCAGGCGAATTCGGCCTGAAAGCCATCGCATGCGGCGGCACCGGCACCCAGATGGGCGGTTGGTTCAACAAAGAGATTGAAAGCGCAGACGACCTTAAAGGTCTGAAAATGCGTATTCCAGGTCTCGGCGGTACTGTTATGTCGAAACTCGGCGTTTCTACCGTGTCTCTGCCAGGCGGCCAGATTTACGAAAACCTCGTATCAGGTGCGATCGAAGCTACTGAGTGGGTTGGTCCATACAACGACTACTTCATGAAGTTCTACGAGGCGGCCAAGTATTATTATACCGCCGGCATGCACGAGCCGGGCGGCGGTCTGGCCTTTGGGATGAACAAGTCCTGGTGGGA
>JBMYPG010000037.1:0-22304 GCA_049600095.1 Pikeienuella sp.
GTCCCAAGACGCAGGGTGGCGCTGGCGCGATCGACGAAACGGAGCACCGGGCATTCGCGCGTTTGTGGATCGAGTCGGGGCCTTTTTGGTGCTGGTCGGATTGGCGGCATTGGCAGTGGGCGGTGTCGGTGTGTCTTCCGCAGTTCGCGCTTATCTGGCCGAAAAAACAGAAACCATCGCGGTCCTAAAAGCACTCGGTGCCCCTGCCGGTGCCGTTGTTCGCATTTATCTCATTCAGATTGCGGCATTAACCCTTTGTGGCATTGCCCTAGGCTTGGCCATAGGCGCAGGTGGTCCGGCGGTAATCGGCCCTTTGTTTGCAGATCAACTTCCGACACCTGTTCTATTCGATTTGTACTTAGAACCGATGGTAGAGGCAGCAATTTATGGCGCTTTAACCGCCCTGCTCTTTGCGCTTTGGCCACTCGCCCGCACCCGTGATGTGAGGGCAGCGGCTCTCTTCCGTGATGCCGCAGCCCCGGCAGGTCGTTGGCCGCGACTAGCGGACCTAAGCACCATCTTGTTGGTTGCCGCTGGCTTGATCGCAGCGGCCCTTTGGTTTTCCGGCGCGGCTGTTTTGGCTGCATGGTTCTTGGGCGGCGTCGCAGCTGCATTGGCGACGCTATAGGCAATGGCGATACTACTGGCTTGGCTGGCAAGCAGGGGCGCGCGCCGGACGAAGGGGAAGCCCACGCTGCGGCTGGCGCTGGCTTCCATCGGAGGGCCGGGCGGTGAAACGGCTGGCGCAGCTATATCACTCGGCCTGGGCCTGACCGTACTCGCCGCAGTTGGGCAAGTGGATTACAACATGCGGCGCGTCATTGATAACCAATTACCTGCTGCTGCTCCTGCGTTCTTCTTTGTCGACATTCAGAACACGCAAATGGATGCGTTCCTGACGAAAGTTCATTCAACCAACGGCGTGGGCGACGTCAGTTCTGCCCCAATGCTACGTGGGATCATAACAGCACTTAAGGGCGTTCCGGCTGATCAGGCACGCAAGCACATCGATGAAGGTGCCCACTGGGTGCTTAACGGCGACCGAGGTGTTACCTATGCTGGGGTGCCCCCCGAAGGGGCAGAAATTACCGAAGGCGAATGGTGGCCGGCAGATTACAGTGGCCCACCATTGGTATCATTTTCAGCCGAGGAAGGCCGCGAAATGGGCCTTAAACTTGGTGACACGATTACCGTAAATATATTGGGTCGAGAGCTAACTGCAACCATTGCCAATTTCCGGAAAATTAACTGGCGTGGCATGGGTATCAATTTTTTGATGATACTTGACCCCGCTGCAATGCGCGGCGCGCCACATACGCATATCGCCACGGTACACGCCTCAACCGACGCAGAGGCTCAGTTACTACGAAATGTTGGCAGCGATTTTCCAAACGTTACGGCAATTGGCGTGCGCGATGCTGTGAGCCTCGTCTCAAACGGTTTGGCTGAATTGGCAGCGGCAACCCGTTGGGGTGCAGGTGTAGTATTGTTAACAGGAATAGTCGTTTTAATCGGCGCTGCCGCTGCAGGAGAGCGAGCCCGCGCTTACGAAGCTGCCGTTCTGAAAACCCTTGGCGCGAGCCGTGGCCGTGTCCTGGCCAGTTTTGCGATACGCGCCGGAATCATCGGGGCCGGGGCCGGGGCAATGTCGGTTCTTTACGGTGCGACTGCCTCTTGGGCTGTGATGACACAGGTCATGCAAAGCGATTTTGTGTTTCACACACCGTCCGCACTATTTGTCATAGTCGGTGGCGCAATTGCCAGCCTCCTCGCCGGATCGGGCTTTACACTGCGAAACTTGTCCGTTCGTCCTGCACAAGTGTTACGAAGCCGCGAGTAATGCTTGAAAATCCCGGCTACATGGCCAATATCTCCAATAACGCTCAGTCGACGGCTGTGGCGAGTGAATTGCAATAGCTCAGAAAGGATTGAGCCATGGCTGAATATGAAACTTCAGTTCGCCGCGCTGGGGAAATTAGCGCAGACATCGACGAGGGCCTTCGCGCCTATCTGACCAAAGTTTATACGCTAATGGCAGTTGCCATGGGCATTACTGGCGTAGTTTCCTATGTATTCGGTAATGATTTCTATGCTGCTATTAATGGGCAGGCACCAATGCTTATCCCAGCAGGTGTTTTTGAAACGTTATACAACACGCCATTGAAATGGGTCGTGATGTTTGCGCCACTTGCGTTTGTCTTTCTGTTCGCCGCTAGTATCAACAAAATGAGCGCATCGACCGCACAGATTGTTTTCTGGGTATTCTCCGCGGTGATGGGCGTCTCAATCTCTTGGATTTTCGCCGCGTTTACCGGCGAAAGCATTGTGACGACATTCTTTGTCACGGCGATCGCATTTCTGTCTCTCAGCCTCTACGGCTACACGACTAAGCGTGACTTGTCTGCAATGGGTTCGTTCCTGATCATGGGCGTTGTCGGCTTGCTTATTGCGTCGGTCCTGAACATCTGGCTACAAAGCTCAGCACTTCAGTTTGCGGTCTCAGCACTCGGCGTTCTGATCTTCGCTGGTTTGACAGCCTTTGACACTCAGCGCCTCAAGAATGAGTACATCCACTATTCGCAGATGGGCCAGGAAGGCGCAGCAATTCTTGCAAAAGGCGCGATCATGGGTGCGTTGAGCCTCTACATCAACTTCCTGAACATGTTCATGTTCCTGCTGCAGTTCTTGGGCGCAGCCCGCGAATAACTCGGTTACTAAATCCAACGTTAAGGGTCGCAGCGACGTTGCGGCCCTTTTCTTTTGCTAAATCAAATTGTATACACTTGCACACGAAATAGCCGACTAACCCGCGGCGTGCTTTTGAAGCATTGCGCGACTCATGTCGGATAACGTTTATACGCAGCATTCCAGCGGCCCGCCGGGGTCGCCGCATTTGACGCGCCACGCGTAAGGAGGCCACGCCAATGACCATCGTCGTCGGACAAGACACATCCAATACTCGCCGAGAGCTGACCATAGACGGCCAGTCAATCGCCTATTATTCCATCCCAGCTGCCGAAGCTGCAGGTTTGGGTGACTTTTCTAAACTGCCTGCCGCTTTGAAAGTGGTATTGGAAAATATGTTGCGGTTTGAGGATGGCAAAACTGTCTCAACCGACGACATCAAGGCATTCGCCGAATGGGGTGCCAAAGGTGGCAAAAACCCACGCGAAATCGCCTACCGCCCTGCTCGCGTGTTGATGCAGGATTTCACTGGCGTCCCGGCCGTTGTCGATCTGGCGGCCATGCGCGACGGCATTGTCGCCCTCGGCGGCGACGCCCAGAAAATCAACCCGCTCAACCCAGTTGATCTAGTCATCGATCACTCGGTCATGATTGACGAATTTGGCAACCCGCACGCATTCCAGATGAACGTGGACCGGGAATATGAGCGCAATATGGAGCGCTACACATTCCTGAAATGGGGCCAGAACGCCTTTAACAACTTCCGCGTTGTTCCCCCAGGCACAGGCATCTGTCATCAGGTTAACCTTGAGTATCTGGCGCAGACTGTCTGGACCGACAAAGACCAGAACGGTGCAGAGGTTGCTTATCCCGACACATTGGTCGGCACAGACAGCCACACAACCATGGTCAACGGCCTGGCCGTACTTGGCTGGGGCGTTGGCGGTATCGAAGCTGAGGCTGCCATGCTGGGTCAGCCGATCTCCATGCTGATCCCCGAAGTTGTCGGCTTCAAACTGACTGGCGAAATGCTCGAAGGCACCACCGGCACAGACTTGGTGCTGAAGGTGGTTGAATTACTGCGTGAAAAAGGCGTTGTTGGCAAATTCGTCGAATTCTATGGCGAAGGCCTTGACCGTCTGCCACTGGCCGACCGCGCAACCATCGCCAACATGGCGCCGGAGTATGGTGCGACCTGCGGCTTCTTCCCAATTGATGACGAAACGCTGCGTTACCTCCGCACGACCGGTCGTGACGAAGCACGGATCGCGCTGGTTGAGGCATATGCAAAAGAGAACGGCTTCTGGCGCACCGCAGATTATAATCCGGTCTACACAGACACGCTTGAGCTGGACATGGGCACAATCGTTCCTGCGATCTCTGGCCCGAAACGTCCGCAGGATTACGTTGCACTCAGCAACGCCAAATCTGCATTCGCTACTGAAATGGCCGACAACTTCAAACGCCCAATGGGCAAAGAAATCGCGGTCAAAGGCGAAGACTGGTCAATGGAAAGCGGCAAGGTCGTCATCGCCTCCATCACTTCATGCACCAATACATCAAACCCCTATGTGATGATCGGCGCTGGTCTAGTTGCGCGTAAGGCACGGGCACTGGGCATGGATCGCAAACCATGGGTTAAAACCTCACTCGCCCCCGGCTCTCAGGTTGTTAGCGCCTATCTGGAGGCTGCAAACCTTCAGGAAGACTTGGATGCTGTCGGCTTTAACCTTGTCGGTTACGGTTGCACCACCTGCATCGGGAACTCTGGCCCGATCCAGCAAGAAATTTCTGATGCAATTGCAGAAGGTGATCTGGTCGCCACTGCGGTTCTATCAGGAAACCGCAACTTCGAAGGCCGGATCAGCCCGGATGTGCGCGCAAACTATCTCGCATCACCCCCACTGGTCGTTGCTTATGCGCTTGCTGGTACTTTGGACATCGACCTGTCCACCGATGTTATCGGTCAGGACAAGGACGGCAATGACGTCTATCTGAAAGACATCTGGCCAACGACACAGGAAGTTGCCGATCTGGTTGCGGAAACCGTAACTCGCGAAGCCTTCCTGTCAAAGTACGCCGACGTATTTAAAGGCGACGAAAAATGGCAGGGTGTTGAGACGACTGATCAGCAGACTTACGACTGGCCAGCCACATCAACCTATGTTCAGAACCCACCATACTTTCAAGGCATGAGCGCTGAGCCGGGCGTGATCTCAGACGTTAGAGACGCCAAAGTATTGGCTGTTCTGGGCGACATGATCACTACCGACCACATCTCTCCTGCTGGTTCGTTCAAAGCATCTACACCTGCTGGCCAGTATCTGACAGAACGTCAGGTGCCTGTGCGTGAGTTTAACTCCTACGGCTCACGTCGAGGCAACCACGAGATCATGATGCGCGGCACCTTTGCCAACATCCGCATCAAGAATGAGATGCTGGACGGCGTTGAAGGCGGCTACACCAAAGGCCCAGATGGCAATGAAGCGTCGATCTATGACGCATCCATGGCTCATCAGGCCGCTGGAACCCCACTCGTGGTGTTTGGCGGTGAACAGTACGGCGCAGGCTCCTCACGTGACTGGGCCGCCAAAGGTACAGCTCTATTAGGCGTGAAAGCGGTCATCGCCGAAAGCTTTGAGCGTATTCACCGCTCAAACCTTGTGGGCATGGGCGTGATCCCATTTGAGTTTACTAATGGCGACAGCCGTAAATCACTGGGTCTGACAGGCGATGAAACCGTCTCAATCAGCGGTCTTGCAGGCGATCTGAAACCGCTGTCAGAGGTGCCATGTTCAATTACCCGCCCCAATGGTGAAGTGGTTGAGATCAGCCTTAAATGCCGGATCGATACTGAAGTTGAGATCGAATACATCGAAAACGGCGGCGTTCTGCACTATGTGCTGCGCAACCTTGCGAAAGAAGCCTAATTAGGCATTTTTCCAACGCAACTTTTTGATTGGGCCGCTGTTCAGAAATGAATGGCGGCCCTTTCTTTATCACAGGCGACGATCAGGTTTACTTACTAGCGCTCAAAATCACTCATGGCATTTCGACGATATACGCCCTACTAAATTGTACTGGCTAGTTTCGTGCCGCTCCTTCTGGTGAATCCATCACAATGACCGAGAAAAACATCCCCCTGGGAATCGCCTGCGCTATCGCAGTGATATTCATTTGGTCTGGGTTCATTGTTTTTTCGCGGATGGGCGTGACCAGCGAACTAACACCTTACGACCTGTCAGCGCTAAGATTCATTGTGGCTGGTGTTATCACATTGCCATTTCTGTGGCGCTGGTGGCCGCGCCATTTGCCTTGGTATGTAATTCTACTACTGCTGGTCTGCGGTCCGGGCGCTTTCTATTCTTTGCTATTGTATCTTGGGTTAGAAGAAGCCCCAGCAGCTTATGCAGGAGTATTCGCCAATGGCTCCATCCCGATTTTCACAATGATGCTGGCGGCATTTTTGTCAGGCGATAGACCGGGGCCAAAACGCATTACAGCGGTCGCAATTATTATCGCAGGCGCCATATTGGTTGGCTGGCGCGGTATGCAAGCTGGTGGATCCGACATAATAGCGGGCTTGGCATTGTTCGTTTCAGCCTCCGCCATGTTATCCATCTACATCTGGGGAATAGGGCGATGGACGATCTCTCCGCTGCAAGCATTGGCAATGATCAACATTCCTAATGTAGTGATCTACTTGCCTCTTTGGTATTTTTTCCTGCCAAGCGGACTAAACGAAGCTTCAACCGACATGATCCTTTTTCAAGCAGCTTTTCAGGGGCTTGGGCCTGGGTTTCTGGCTGTTTTGATCTTCACAACGGCAACAATCCACCTTGGCCCCACACCCACCGCAGCCTTCTCAGCCTCGGTTCCGGCAGGCGCCGCACTGTTAGCAATCCCGATGTTAGGAGAGGTGCCAACCCAGTTAGAATGGGCAGGTGTCGCCTTAGTGACTTTGGGACTTGCGGTTTTGGTATTGCGAGCAAGGCAATAACTTAGGCGTCTAATCCTAAAGCAATTCACCGCGCATTAATTTTGGCGTCTCACCAGTTAACCCCGCAGCTGTTTTCATAAAGAAACGGCGCGGCCCCGTCATCTGATTCACCGCAGCCAGCCCAAGATCCCTGATCATTCGCAAAGGCCCAATATCATTGGAAAATAGCCGGTTTAGCCCATCCATCGCCAAAGCCATGGCGGTAGAGTCAAACCGCCGCCATTGTTCATATCGTTTCAAAACATCCACAGCGCCAATGTCTTCTCCGCGCGCCATCGCCTCTGATATAACTTCAGCCAATGCAGCTGCATCACGCACACCTAAATTCAACCCTTGCCCAGCGATAGGGTGCACCGCGTGGGCTGCATCACCTACCAGCGCAAGCCGTGGGCGTACATAGTCGTGTGCCAAAGACAGGTTTAGCGGATAAGCCCACCGTCGCCCTTCCAAAGACAATGCACCAAGAAACTCACCAAAGCGCTTTTCCAGCTCAGAAAGATAGCTGGCGTCATCAAGTGCATGTATGCGTTCGGCTTCTTGTTTTTTCTCGGTCCAAACCAACGACGACCTGTTGCCCCGTAACGGCAAAATCGCAAATGGTCCGCCCGGCAAAAAGTATTCATGAGCGACGCCATGATGAGGCAATTCATGCCCAACTGCGCAAACAAGCCCGTTCTGCCCATAGGACCAGCCAGTACGCCTAATCCCGGCAGCAGCACCCAAACGACTGTCCCGACCATCACAGGCAATTAACAGCGGCGCCGCCAAACGCTCTCCGTCAGACAAATACGCAATGGCTCTACCTGCCTCATATTCCGCGCGAACAACCGTTACACCGGCACGGCGTTCAACAGCCGAATTATTTGCCAGTGTATCAAGTAAAGCCGGGCGCATATGGCGATCTTCAACCATCCACCCATATACGCCTTCATCCAATTCCCGATGATCAAGGTGCAGGAACAGCGGCGATGCCCCCTCACTGACCTTTCCATCCGAAACAAGAATATCAATCATCGGTTCTGCAAACTCTGCAACACGCGGCCACAAATCGACAGCAGCCCAAAACCGTTGCGCACCCAAGGCAACGGCATAGGCGCGCCCATCAAAGTCCGCCGCTTTGCTGCGGGTCACACCGTCACTATCAAGTTGGATAACAGATAGCCCGGCCTTAGCCAGCCCTAAAGCAGCTGCGGCTCCGGAAAGCCCACCACCCGCAACAATCACGTCGCAGTTGTAAAGTCTATTCATAATTAGTTCTATCTGCGCCTATACAATGAAAGTCCATGTGACTGAGAGGTATAGAGCGCTTCCATTCTTTTAATACGCTCAGCCTTAGTTGGGCGTCGAGTTTCAACATTTGCGGAGCACAGTCCGCCATTTAGACGGGAGCGTTTTAGCGCAAAGAATCTGCAGTTGATCATCTCCTCCAAAATTTGAGCTGCCCGCACTGTATCAGCTCAAATTTTGGAAGATATGATTATACTTAATGGTATTTGCAATTTTTGCCTCTTTTTTCATTAGTATCACATTTTCTCGTCAACGAAATACTGGTTCAAAACTCTACGTAGTGTTTTGCGGTTGCAGGTTCGTAAAATCATTAGTCAAGCCTGCGGCAGGAATATGGTCCAGATTGTGCGATACATGGAATCGAACGATCTGGTTCTGGAGATGAAGGTGTCCTTTTCGTGCAGAACCCGACGTGAAATTTCGAGCGCTATCAATGGCTGTCACCATTCAGAACATCGTGTTTTTGTAGCTGTGATCGTACTTACGAGATTCTAACCGAATTAGTGGGTATTCGTCCAGCTACTGAAAACCACCTTACCTGCATCAGGCGATAATCGTTAATTCCGATACTTTTCTTTTCGATAATACTACGTTTAATTAACTTTTACATTCATAAGAAGGCGACCCCAATGAAAGCTCTGATTTGCGATGCATTTGGCCCATATGCCAGCCACAAGGTACAAGATGTTCAGCCCCCTGTGCTGAAAAAAGGCTGCCTGCGAATTGCTGTTAAAGCTGCAGGGGTCAATTTTCCTGACATTTTGATCGTCGAGGGAAAGTATCAGCTCAAACCACCTTTTCCATTTACTCCTGGCTCAGAATGTGCCGGTATCGTCGCAGAAATTGGCGAGGGCGTAAAAGGTTTTGAGATTGGTGACTGCGTTTTTTTTGGTGCAATGCACGGTGCATTTGCTGAGGAAATGGTTGCTCCCGCACAGTTGGTTTTCCGAATTCCCGATGGCATGAACTTTGAGCAAGCGTCCGCAATAAATCTTGTATACGGCACTAGCTACTATGCGTTGAAGCAGAGAGCTGACCTAAAACTCGGCGAAAAACTGTTCGTGATGGGAGCCGCAGGTGGCGTTGGGCTTGCTGCTGTTGAGTTGGGCAAAGCCATGGGGGCAACAGTTATTGCTGGGGCGAGCTCAGCAGAAAAGTGCGCTGTGGCGACTGAGCATGGTGCGGACATGGTTATTAATTACAGCGAAGAAGACATCAAAAGCCGGGTGAAAGAACTATCAGGTGGTGGCGTTGATGTTATCTATGACCCAGTTGGTGACAAATTTGCTGAACCCGCATTCCGGACGTTGAACTGGGGTGGGCGGTATTTAGTCGTAGGATTTGCTGCTGGTGAGATCCCTAAACTGCCATTGAACCTTGCGCTTTTGAAGTCGGCTGAAATCCGAGGCGTGTTCTGGGGGGCATGGATTCAACGCGACTGGGCGGCACACCGGCAAAATACCGAGGAGTTTTTACAGATGTTCGCGGATGGCAAAATCAAACCACGAATTTCTGGGGCATATCCGCTCGAAGATTTCGTCAAAGCCTATGATGAAATTGCAGAGCGGCGGGCAATGGGCAAAGTCGTTTTGACGATGGGATAGGGCGTTTCCTACGAACAATGAAACGTGAATGTTTTTGCTGCGCAAAAGCAATCTTGCGTTTCAAATCACTTTAAATGTTAGCGACTAAAACTCTGGTATCGCCGTACTTTCGATCATCGAGTATTTTAAGTTGCTCTGGAGTTGTATCCCCAGCCGCGCATTCGTAGATGATCAATGCGTCGGGGGCGACCCAACCGCCGTCGGTTGCTGAGGTCAATGCGCGAGCGCCGAGATTGCCACCATATGGCGGGTCGAGGAATATGAGATCAAATGCTTCACCTTTGTGAACGCCAAGGTGAGTTGCATCTCTCCGCCAAATCTTAGTAACGCCGGTAAGGCCCATTGCCTCAACATTCTGCCTGATCAAGGCTCGGCTGGGCCCGTGGTCATCTACAAACACAGCTCGCGTGGCACCACGGCTAATCGCCTCTAAACCCAATGCGCCAGTTCCCGCGAAAAGATCCAGAACGCGGCAGCCTTCGGGGGCCCCTTTATATGGGCCGTGGGCCAGCAAGTTGAACAGGCTTTCACGCACTCGATCTGTGGTGGGGCGCAGGTGTGCTTCCCCACCACCATCTTTGCCGGGCGCAGCCAATGCTTTGCCCCTGAATTTACCGCCGATTATCCTCATGATGTGGCGGGTAGCAGGTTCGAGGCGGTAGTTGCAACCATCCTACACTTCTAATCGACACTGGAACTAAATTTTGAACTTGCGGAGTCAACAAATTTCACCCATTTATACTCGATCTTTCATCGCAGCCCATGCTTGATCTGCTGTTTCCACGAATTCGAAAAGGGCCAAATCTTCGGCGGCGATTGTTCCGCTTTCCGCTAGCGCTTCCCAGTTTATGATCGAACGCCAGAATGCCTCACCGAACAGCAGTACCGGAACTTTTTCCATTCGTTTGGTTTGGATTAAGGTCAGAGCTTCAAACAATTCATCCAGAGTGCCGAATCCGCCGGGGAAAACTGTGATCGCATCCGCACGCATGAGGAAGTGCATTTTCCGGATGGCGAAATAGTGGAAATTGAGGCTCAGCTCTGGCGTTACATATTCGTTCGGAGCGTTTTCGTGGGGCAGCACGATGGAGAGACCGATTGACCTGCCGCCTGCCTCTGCCGCGCCTTTGTTGCCTGCTTCCATTACGCCTGGGCCGCCGCCTGTGACGATTACTAATTCACGCCCACCTCTTGCGAGGCTTTCGGCTGTGACGAGGGACGCGAACTTTCGGGCTTCTTCATAATAATCAGCGAGGTTGGCGAGTGTTTCTGTGCGTGCCGTAGATCGCTGATCTGGGGAAGGGATGCGGGCGCCGCCGAACATAACCACTGTTGTATCGACACCAGCGGCGTTCAATACGGCCTCCGGCTTTTCCAGTTCCAACTGTAATCGCACGCCGCGGAGGGCGTCTGAGCGCATGTAGTCCTCATCGACGTAAGGCAGGCGGTAGGCGGGATGTTCGGTTTGAGGGGTTTTTGGATTTTTGCTTTCGGAAACCAGATCTTCCCAAATGGATTTAAAGATTGAAATGCGTGTTGGCTTGTCATCGCTCATGGCGTTTCCTTAAATGCAAATTCACTCTGTGGCGACGAGTTGATTGCGCCGCCGTTCTCTCCGTCGTATAGGCTGCGCGCAAAAGGTCAACGCCGTTCAGGAGAGCGCATATGTCTAACGCCCAGCTTGAGATCGCAATTGAAGCCGCCTGGGAGGCGCGCGATACAATTACCCCCGCCACTACGGGCGAAACCCGTGAGGCCATTGAGGCTACCCTCGCCGCTTTGGATGGTGGTTCTTTGCGTGTTGCAGAACGTCGTGAAAATGGTGACTGGCACGTAAACCAGTGGGCGAAAAAAGCTGTTTTGCTTGGTTTCCGTATCAAAGATATGGAGCAGCAATCTGGCGGTCCGCAGGGTGGCGGCTGGTGGGACAAGGTCGACAGCAAGTTTCTTGGCTGGGGCGACGATGATTGGAAATCTGCTGGTTTCCGCGCTGTGCCAAACTGTGTAGTTCGCAAATCTGCCTTTATCGCGCCCGGTGTGGTGCTGATGCCTTCTTTCGTGAACTTGGGTGCCTATGTCGATTCCGGCACCATGGTTGATACTTGGGCAACTGTTGGTTCATGTGCGCAGATCGGTAAGAACGTCCACCTGTCAGGTGGCGTTGGAATCGGCGGCGTTTTGGAGCCGATGCAGGCCGGTCCTACCATTATCGAGGATAACTGTTTTATCGGTGCACGGTCAGAAGTTGTTGAAGGCTGCATTGTTCGCGAAGGGTCTGTTTTGGGCATGGGTGTTTATATCGGCCAGTCCACCAAGATCGTTGATCGTGAAACCGGTGAAGTGATGTATGGTGAAGTTCCATCTGGTTCGGTCGTTGTTTCAGGTTCTATGCCTTCGAAAAACGGTGTGAGCCTTTACTGCGCGGTTATCGTGAAGCGGGTTGATGCGCAGACGCGTTCTAAAACCTCTATCAACGAGTTGTTGCGCGACTGATTTTTTGAGTGGCGGCGCGGGTAATCGCCGTGCCGCCATTCTGCTACGAGGTAAAGCCGATATGGCTGACGTATTTACCCTGTTGGTTGAGGCTGGCCGGATGGCTGGTGATGGGTTGCCCAAAGGGGCGACTGGTGCGGCGTTGATGTGTTATGCGGCTGGTAAAGATGAGGCCGAAGCCGTTCGGGAAACCGTTGCGATTTTAAAGCAAGCAGAGATCGCAGTTCTGGAAGTTTCAGGCTATGGCACCCGCGAGGAACGACTGGCCGAAGGGCATGATATCGGCGATGAGGATCTGGCGCTGATGGATCGGGCCGCGGCGGAAAATGCTGTTATCGTGGCCCAGATCACTCCGTTTTTTGAGGATTGAAGCGCAGCCCGATTTGTTCGAAGCGTAACGCGTGCGTGATTTCTTGTAAGTCTTTGATATAAAATAATATCGTATTTTTTGTTTACTGGATTTTAACCAGGTTCACGCGGTTTCAGCGCTTGATCCGCCTAAATTTGCCTTCTGAAATCGGCTCCCTAAAAACCGCTTTGCGTTGTTGATGGGCATAAAATTCAGCAAGGAGGCACCAAATTTTGAGGCGGAGATCCTGCGCCTTTGCATGGCATCACTGAACTTGGCGGCTACTTTGCTTTCGGTTGCTTATCCTATTGCAAAGCCTAGTGAATGAGCCCCTCGGACTACTCTATTTTCCGAAAACAAAGCCCAGAAACGACGTTATTGACGTATATAGACGTTTGGAATGAAGGTTTCTGTCTCATTTTCATGCAGATCATGCATGAGAATACGATGATTGATGTTGATTGGATCACTGCCCTGATTTCACGTGCCATTGGCGCGGCGCGGGGGCGTGCGGCGCGTGGTTCTCCCGCAGTTTGAGACTGCCGAGAATCCTCCGAAATCCAATCAAAGCGAAATCCAATATGTCCTCAACTAGCCCTCGCCGCTCCGGTGGTCGCTCTGCCCGTAAAGCGCTTCGCGCAGCCCCGTTAACAGATGATGTTCGCCCGATCCGGGCGGGTATGGAAGGTGGCGTTTATAAGCCCCTTTCCGATGCTGATATTCAAAAGATCCACTCCGCTGCCCTGACGGCGTTGGAAACCATTGGTCTTGCGGATGCGCCGCCATCAGGCGTTGAAATTCTGACCAGCGCCGGGGCGATCCTTGGCGATGATGGTCGCATTCGTTTTCCGCGCGCACTTGTAGAAGACATGCTTTCAAAGGCGCGACGTGAGATCACCTTGTTTAGCCGTGATGGCAAAAATGACCTGACGCTGTCAGGTAATCGCGTTCATTATGGCACCGCTGGTGCTGCAGTTCATATTGTCGATGTTCATGGTAATGAGTACCGCGAATGCACAGTACAAGATTTGCATGATGCGGCCCGGATCGTCGACAAATTGGATAATGTTCATTTTGTACAGCGCCCCATGGTTTGCCGCGATATTCCCGACAACTATGAGATGGACCTGAACACGATCTATGCTTGTGCGTCAGGTACGACCAAACATATCGGCACATCATTTACGGAGCCGTCATTTGTGCCGGGTGCGTTTGAGATGATTTATGAAATCGCTGGTGGGGAAGACAAGTACCGCGAGCGGCCATTCATCTCTAACTCCAACTGTTTTGTCGTTCCGCCGATGAAGTTCGCAACCGAAAGCTGCGAAGTGATGGAGGCTTGTATCCGGGGCGGTATGCCGGTGCTGTTGCTGTCAGCGGGCATGGCAGGGGCCACTGCGCCGTCAACCATTGCAGGGGCGATTGCGCAAGCTGTTGCCGAATGTTTGGCCGGTCTTGTTTATGTTAACGCCGTTTCACCCGGACATCCGGCGATTTTTGGCACCTGGCCCTTTGGCCTGGACCTGCGCACGGGTGCGATGTCAATCGGGTCTGGCGAACAAGCGTTGCTGACTGCTGGCTGCGCCCAAATGCATAAATTCTATGGCCTTCCGGGCGGTGCTGCTGGCGGGGCGTCGGATTCAAAAATGCCCGATATGCAGGCGGGCTGGGAACAGATGTGTTCAAACGTCATGGCAGGGCTATCCGGCCTTAACATGGTTTATGAGGCCGCCGGGATGCACGCATCATTGCTTGGGTTCTGTCAGGAAAGCCTGATCCTAAGCGATGATATCATTGGTCAGGCCATGCGGTGTGTTCGCGGTATTGAAGTGACTGACGAAACCCTTGCATTGGATCAAATGGCGCAGGTTTGCATGGGTGGACCGGGCCATTATTTGGGTACGGACCAAACGCTGAGCCGTATGCAGTCAGATTATGTTTACCCAATATTGGGTGATCGGACCTCGCCCAAAGAATGGGCGGAGATGGACAAGCCGGATTTGCTGGACAAAGCCACCAAGCGCAAAGAGGAAATCTTGAGGGTGCCCTCAGCCGCGCGATTTGACCCGCAACTAGACGCCAGTTTGCGGAAAGCTCATAAAATTCACCTGCCTGCTTAGATACCCTCGGCGAGTTCCTTTAGAATTTTGAGTGCATCTTGCGCACGACCATCTGGAACAAACAGGTGGTCGTGGAAAAAGCCTGTGAATATCTCGGCAAGATGCCGCTTCTGACAATTTCACTTGTTATTTGGACTTGGGAAGGTTGATTGCTGCGATTTCCGCTATTTCACGGTTTGTGATGGCGCTGGCTGCGATATATTTGTCCGGGCGGATCAGGAGTGCATTTGTTTCCAGCGCTTCCAGTGCGATTTTCAGGTTTGGATGTGTTTCTGCGTCTAATACCAGTGTGTTGTTTGGCAGCACACTTGATGGTTTATGGCGCAGAATTAGTACGGGATCATAGCCGCTTATGTCATCCAGCATATGCCCATCATTTAGAATGGGTTGGCTGAATAAAGTGCTCTGATGCGGGGACAATGTGGAGACCAACCCGGCCAAATCGCTGGGGCCTAATGGTGGAGCGATGGAGGCCATTTTGGCTGTGCCCGGAGTACTGTGATCAGCTTGTTTGAGTGCACTGTCGCGGTCCAATGAGTTGATCAGGCCGCCCAATCGCATTGCTGTTTCTATATACGCCCGCACATTTGGGTCGCGTTCTGCTTGGTAGCTATCGAGAAGGGTTTCATCGGCGCGGCCTTTGGCTACTGCCGCAAGCTTCCACGCTAGATTGGCGGCATCGCGGATACCTGCGCACATGCCCTGACCCATGAACGGAGGCGTCAGGTGGGCCGCGTCCCCGGCGATCATCAGGCGGCCCTTGCGCCATGTTTCAGCCACGGCGGAACGGAAGGTATAGACAGCGCTGCGTTCCAAAACGGCATCATCTGGTCCGATCCACGGGGACAGGAATTGCCAGATTCGCGCCTCTTGCGTGACATCCTGATCGGTTTCATCCTTGAGCAAGGTAATTTCCCAGCGGCGCCGGATGCCGGGGCTACGGCAATAGGTCATCGGGCGGGTCGGGCTGCAGAACTGTACGGAATGGTCGCCTAAATCCGGGCGTTCGCGCTTGAGCAATAGGTCAATGACGAGCCAGCGTTCCTCAAACCCTAGATCATCCATGCCTGAGCCGATTGCGCCGCGAATGAGCGAACCTGCGCCATCACAGCCGACGACGTATTTTGCCTGTACGTTCACCGCCGTGTGGGTTTCACGGTTTTGGCAGGTTAGGTTAACGCCTGTGCCACTGTCATCGGCGGAGCGAACTTCGGTATTTGTTAGAACGTCAACATTTGCATAACTGGCCAGCTTATCCCGCAAAAGCGCTTCTAAATCTGGTTGATGCAGGCGATAGCTGGCGTACCAGCCGTGCGGCCCCCGATCCTGTGGGCGGGGCCAATCCAGAAGTAATGATCCGTCAGGGTCGACAAAGCGCATGCCGGGATTGACCCGTACCTTTCGGCTTAGATCATCGGCGATGCCGACAGCCTGAAACACCCGCATGGTTTCGCCGTCGAAATGTACGGCGCGAGGCAGGTGATAAATTGCGGCCTCTCGATCGATAATCGTTATATGCACGCCGCATTGCGCCAGCAGGTTGGCCAATGTTGTGCCGGTTGGACCCATGCCAACGATAGCAACGTCTGTTTGCTTTGTGCGGATGTTTGCTTCTGAGGTGCTCACGCTGTTCGGCTCTCTCATTCCCTTCCACGAAGCTCATATAACCAAGGGCAATCGACTACGGGTGGTGCCCGCAACCCTTCCTGAGCAGCCTTTAAACGCATGTCGACAAAGGGCTGGCGGTCTGGTTCTGGCAAATAGAGGCGGTCGTGACCCCAAAAGCTGGGCCCAACAGTGGTTTCGTGTGGTTCCCATGTGGCCGGGTCAATAATTCGCCCGCCCCAGCCGTTTTCGACAAAAAAGCCGGAGGGGGAATTCGCGTAGAAGCTGGTCATGTGGTCATTTGTGTGGCGGCCCAAGGTATAGGCGATGCCATTTTGCTCCTGCCCCGCCAAATCATAACCCTGCCCCATATCGTCAAGGTTTTGGTATTCGACCATGAAGTGGTGAAAGCCCGACTTGCCCGAACCGACGATGGCAAAGCTGTGATGGCGCCCGTTGACGTGGAAAAAATAGAGCGGGACGGGTTTGAGGCCATAATCGCTGACCGAGAACCCCAGAACATCACAATAGAATGGTAGCAAGGCGGCAGCATCAGGTACATGCAAGACGGCGTGCCCCATGCCGAATGGGCCGGTTTTGAAGCCATCAATTGGGCGACCGGGGACAAAAACCTCTGTCGACTTTTTAGGGTTCCAGACAAGTTCAATTCGATTGCCTGCCGGGTCATGGGTGACGATCAAGTCCTGGACGAAGCGGCGGTCAGCTAATGCGGGATCGCCTATCTGTACCTTATGGCCGGCGTTATCCAACCGGGCGGCAAAATGCTGGAGGTCGGATTTGTCGGAGACTTCCCACCCTATAAAGGCGAGGGTTTCGCCGGGTTCGTCAGAGACGACCAGTCGCTGCACGAGGTCATCCATCCGAAAGGATAGTTGGCGCCCGCCCTGATCAGCCAGTTGCATCGCCAATATTTTGCCTGCGAAATGCTTCCAATCATCAATTCGATCAGACCGCACGCCGAGATAGCCCAAAGATTGAATTGGCATGCCGCCCCTTCCCCACTTTTGTTTAATCTAACGGGAGAAGGTTGCTGCGAGAAGCTTTGTTCGCCGAAAATTTCGACAATGACAAAACAAGGAGGAACCCAAAGGGCTTTGGCAGTGGGCTGGAATTGGTCGCGGCCATCACCGGATGGAGGCGACTTTCAAGGCGAACAAACTGGCAGCAGCGCCGCTATCTCAATCAATCCCCACGTCATCGGGACCATTCACCGCCGAATGCATTCGTCGGGTAGTTGTCAAAGCACCCAACATCTACGCGCATGCCATATAGATACGATAGAGACTTCAAGTGCCCGGTTAGGTTGGCTGTTTTGGCAGCCTAACCGAAACTAGTTGTAGCTGCGGATTAATCCCACCATACGTCCACGAATTTGAACGTTCTCTGCGTGATGTCGTTGGGTATCAAAAGCTGGGTTCGCCGCATGAAGCTCTACAACATCGCCAACACGGCGAAATGTTTTCAACGTCGCTTCGTGATCGCCAACAATCGCGACAACGATATCCCCATTATTGGCGCTTGGCTGACTTTGAACAACAACGACGTCACCTTCAAAAATGCCAGCCTCAATCATTGAATCGCCTTTGACTTCCAAAGCAAAATGTTTGGCATTGGAACTGAGCATCGACGCGGGCGCTGGCACACTATCAACGCCGCTTTCAATCGCCTCGATCGGCAGGCCAGCGGCAATGCGCCCAACAATCGGCACTTCCTGCGCGCCAATGGTTTTAAGCGCCTCATATGGAGCCGGATCTGACCGGAAATCATGTTCTATTATTGTCGCGGACTTAGGAGTAGGCTGGGCAGCTGCTATCCCCTCAGGCAGTTTGAGGATTTCAATCGCGCGGGCGCGATGGGCCAAACGACGGATAAACCCGCGTTCTTCCAACGCCGTGATTAGCCGATGAATGCCGGATTTTGACCTGAGATCCAACGCTTCTTTCATCTCATCAAAAGACGGAGACACTCCATCTCGCTGTACCCTAGCGTGAATGAACTTCAGGAGGTCAAGCTGCTTCCTCGTCAACATTTCCCGGCCCTTTCCATTTTTGATCACGTTAAGTGCTATAGATGTTCTTGTTTTGTGTCAACTTTATTTGGATGTTCTTGTGACAAGATTTTGTAGGCGGCACCACAAGTTGGTCTTTTTGCAGGCATAATGGTCTTTTGAGAGAATATACTCAGATAATGATAGCAATGGTCTCAATTATTGAAATTTCACACCTTTTTCAGAACCTGATCGTATCCTACCGGCAAAGTTGAGTAATTTGTGCCTTATCGGCGGATATAAGCGCGCCCTAAGATCCGAAGCTAGTACCTTACAGTTTGCGCTCGCTCAGGGCTTTGATGCAGTTAAGTTGCTGCTAAATGAGAACGGCCAATTTCAAGGGCGGTATACTTATCGGTATTCGTCGCTCCTGGCGAATTCTGTTGAAAAACTCGCCATTGAAGTAGGTACACTGTCCTGATTCAATCTTCTGAAGAACAAGGAGGATTGGTCTATGATGGGTCCAAAACAGGTATCGCAAGGGGCACTGTTCTACGGGTTCTCGATCGAAGATCATGTGCCTGCTGAACATTTGCTGCGGAAGATCGACCACTTTCTGGACCTTGGCGAGATCCGATCTTTCCTTGCTCCGTATTACAGCCATCAAGGCCGCCCTTCGATTGATCCTGAGTTGATTATCCGAATGCTGCTGGTCGGTTACTGTTTCGGCATCCGTTCGGAGCGCCGCCTCTGTGAAGAGGTCCACCTGAACCTTGCTTACAGATGGTTTTGCCAACTCGACCTGGCCGACCCTGTTCCCGATCACTCCACGTTTTCCAAGAACCGGCACGGCAGATTCCGCGACAGTGACCTGTTTCGTCATCTTTTTGAGATCGTTCTCACTCGCTGCATCACCGAAGGTCTGGTTGGCGGGGAGGCTTTTGGCGTTGACGCTTCCATCGTTCAGGCGGACGCGAAGCGGCTGAACAAGGTTGAGGCTGCTGGCTGGACGCCAGAACGGATCACCCGCGCTACGGACGAGTATTTCGAGACGCTGGACGATGAGGCATTTGGCCAAGCCACGCCAGTGAAGCCGAAGGTGCTTTCACCAGTCGATCCAGCGGCTCGCTTCACTGGCGCGAAGAAGGCCTATTCAATCTTCGCGTATTCGACGAATTACCTGGTCGATCTCGACAACGCCGTGATCGTCGATGTCGAGACGACAGCGCCCATTCGTCAGGCGGAGGTCACCGCTGCGCTCGATATGGTTGATCGGGTTGAAGAGAAGTTTGGCATCTACCCCGAGCGTTTCGTCGGCGACGGCGCGTATGGCAACGCCGAAACCCTTGGCTGGCTGGTCCATGAGAAAGGTATCGAGCCGCACGTTCCTGTGCTGGATAAATCGCAGCGCGAGGATCAAACCTTTTCTCGTTCCGACTTCAAGTTCGACTACCAAAATGATCGCTACATATGCCCTGCTGGCAAAGAACTGTTGCCCGCTCGCCGCCAATTCCAGACCATCCGCCCTGATGTGAAGGACGATGAGACTGTCCGCTACCGCACGGCAAAATCTGACTGTGCAGCATGCGAGCTAAAGTTCAGATGCTGTCCTCGGACACCAACACGGAACGTCACCCGATCCATTCATGAAGGTGCGCGAGAACTAGCCCGCGACATCGCCAAGACGGACGCCTACGTCGCCTCTCGGCGCGCACGTCGAAAGGTTGAGATGCTCTTCGCCCACATGAAGCAAATCATAGGACTGAGTAGATTACGCCTCAGAGGACCAAACGGAGCGAAAGACGAGTTCACATTGGCCGCAACAGCCTAGAACCTCCGCAAGATGGCGAATTTGCTCCCGATCCCGGCATGAGGGGACTTTCGCCCACCATTTTGAAGGGCGATTGCTACGCTGCAACTCATTGTTTTTCAACAGAATTGGCGGAAAGCAGAGCTTTGCTGCAAGTGCGCGGGCTCTAGGGCAATCTGTTGAAAGCAGCCGTTCATTGAGAGGTCAAATCCAAGAATGCTGCAACCGGTCTAATGGCGGCTAGGAGCCCAAATCTACCGATGCTGCAGCTAGTTCGAATGGGCGTGATGAGCACAGAACGGACATCCCAGGGTTTGATCACTCCTCCTGCCGACTCTTGAGAAGAGGCAATTATACACACGTATAAGCCACCTATGGATTTACATCTAAGAAGCTTTCGTTGGAGCGAAGGTCACTAAATTCGAGCCTGCCTTCAACTCTCCACCTGTAAACAATTGTACATGATCCAAAATTCTTTTCAGTTTTTTGCTCAAAGGCCTGTCGGTACAAATCATTGCTACAAACAAGGCGAATTTTGGCTTGGAGCGTTTCTCCGCCCCTGTTTCGCCGATGACAAGGAGGAAAGAAATGTTCAAGTTTTCAACGGGACTCGGGTGTGTATTTGCTGCGGCAATCACCGCCTCGGCGGCCCAAGCGGACGACTGCGGTGAAGTGTCACTTATGGAGGGCGACTGGGGGTCCGCGCAAATTGTGACTGCTGTCTCGAAGTTTATAATGGAAGAAGGTTATGGTTGTGAAGTGACCACAATGTCACTTGCAACCAACCCCGCACTGGTATCTGTATCGGAGACTGGCGAACCAGATGTCTTGACAGAAATGTGGATAAACGCTGCCCCCGCTTACAAAGGGTTAGTTGAATCCGGTGCAATAATACAGGTGACTGAAGTTCTGTCAGATGGAGGTGTTAATGGGTTCTGGGTGCCAAATTACCTGTTGGAAAAGCATCCAGAACTGGCAACAATTGAGGGTATTGCTGCTAACCCTGAACTCGTTGGAAATCGCTTTCATAATTGCCCCGAAGGGTGGAACTGTCTGGATGTCAGTAACAACCTACTGAAAGCAGCTGGGTTGATTGATGCAGGCATTGATAATTTCGTGCATGGATCAGGTGAAACCCTAGCTGCCTCAATCGCAGCTGCTCATGAAAACAAAGAACCTTGGTTTGGCTTTTACTGGGCTCCGACATCGGTACTTGGCAAATATCCTATGACCTCAGTTGATCTGGGTCCACATGACCCTGAAAAGCACGCCTGCAATGTCACTGCAGACTGTGCGGCACCATCAATGAGCGCCTTTCCTCGAGCTGTCGTGGCTACAGTTCTTTCCAAGGAATTCATGGCCGAAAACGCAGAGGTCTCGGACCTTATGACAAATCTGTCCTTCACAAACACACAGATGGGGGAAATCCTAGCATGGGTCGAAGATAACAACGCTTCCTACGATGAAGGTGCAGTATACTTCCTAAGAAATTACAAAGATGTCTGGGGGCCGTGGCTTAACGATGCTGCGCGCGACAATCTTTCTGCACTGCTGAAGTAAACTGCGTGGACAGGGGCATCCTCAGCGATGCCCCTGACGCATTAACCTGGATGGGGAAGTAGAATTAATGGCCTTTTACGACAAAGTCTTTAGTGCCTTGGGGTTAAGCGACTGGTGCGGCACGTCAGACGACAAAGCGCCTTTTTCGCTGGCGGACCTTGCGGCGCAAGCAGGGGGAGAGGAGGCCTCTGGGCCGCTCATTCCAGTTCCCTCATTTGATAACCTGCATGAAAGCTGCAACCGCGTATGGCAGTCGCGCGATGTAACCAACGGAATCGAAGAAGGGTTTCTGGCAGCCAAACCGGCCTTAAAAGCTGTTCTGGATCCGATCACACAGCCGCTGAGCTGGATGTTGGATGGCGCACTTTGGCTGTTTGAAGCGACGCCGTGGTTCATCATGGTCCCGGTCCTGGTCGCGATTTCCTGGTACGCGTCGCGTTCGCGCCCTGTGACAATCTTCGTCGCCTTCTCGATTATGCTCCTGGCCCTCGTAGACCACTACGATGTGGCGATGCAAACCCTGTCGATCATCTTTGTATGCACGACGATATCGGTGCTGTTCGGTGTGCCCATTGGAATTGCCATGTCGAAATCCGACCGATTGCAAAAAAGCGTCGTTCCGTTACTCGACCTGCTGCAGACCTTGCCGACCTTCGTGTACCTGATCCCTCTGATTTTCTTGTTCTCGGTCACGGAATCCAAACTGTACGGGATTGCGATCATCCTTTACGCAATTGTGCCGGTGATCCGTTTGACCGACCTTGGCATCCGGCTAGTAGATCG
>JBMYPG010000038.1:0-22247 GCA_049600095.1 Pikeienuella sp.
ATAGAGCGCAACATCGTGGCCGTGCATCGCCAGACGGTGCGCGCAAGCCAGCCCAGCAGGCCCGGCACCGACAATGCCGATGGATTTTCCCGTGGCTGCCGCACGCGTGAATGGGTGTTGGCCTGTCGCCATCACGGCATCGGTGGCATAGCGTTGCAAACGGCCGATGATCACCGGCGCACCTTCTGCCGTTTCCCGAACGCATGCTTCCTCGCAAAGGGTTTCGGTCGGGCAAACACGGGCACACATGCCGCCTAATATGTTTTGGTCCAGAATGGTTTTACCCGCTGATGTGGCCCCGCCGGTTGCGATTTGGCGAATGAACATCGGGATATCAATCGCCGTAGGGCATGCCGTTACGCAGGGCGCGTCGTGGCAGAAGTAACATCGGTCAGCGGCGACAATCGCCTCGTGTTTTGACAACGGCGGATGAAGGTCTGCGAAATTGTCGGCTATTTGATCTGCGTTTAAGCGGCCTACTGATAAGGGCATGGTGACCTCAAAGCTTGGGTTGCGCTCAAACTTTGACCGATTAGTCAAATTTTATCAATTGGAAAAATTTTTTATATTTGAGGCCCAATATGCAGTGCCGTGATGGATGGCGCGTGTGGGTGTCTATTTTGGCTGTTCCATCGGGTTCACGATAGTCCAGTCTTTCATCCGGTTTCGCATCCACGTCATCTGGCGTTTGGCGTAATTGCGGGTGGCTTGTTTAGCGCTTTCGCCGGCCTGCTCCATCGTCATTTCACCTTTTAGGTAGGCGAACAGTTCCGGCGCGCCGACGGCCTTCATGGCGGGGAGGATTGGGTCGAGGCCGCGTGCCTGCATCGCCTTTGCCTCTGCCAATGCGCCGCCTTGGATCATCAGGTCAAAGCGGGCGTCGCAGCGGGTGTAGAGGTGCGCTCGATCAGGCAGGACAAGGATTTTTTCAGCATCGGGAATGAGCGGTGGCGGGGTTTCGGCGCGCCATGCGGCCATGCCTTTTCCGGTTTCTTCCAAAACCTCCAACGCGCGGGCGACGCGCATGTGGTTGTTTAAGTCAGTAATGTCGGCTGTTGCTTTGTCCCTCGCCATCAGGTCCGCGGCCAAGCCTGCCGTACCCTCCGCGCTTAGGCGATCAGCGATCCGGGCGCGGACTTCCTCAGAAGGTTGCGGAATTTCGGCCAACCCCTCGGTCAGTGCGCGGAAATAAAGCCCTGTGCCGCCGACGAAGATTGGGCGGCGACCTTCTAAGGTTGGCAGTAGGGCCGCCACATCCCGCAACCAATCACCGACAGAAAAGCGGGTGGCCGGGTCGACGTAGCCGTATAGGCGATGGTCTGCTTGTGCTTCATCCTCCACCGATGGTCGGGCAGTCAGAACCCGCCAGCCGTCATAGATTTGGCTGGCATCGGCGTTGATAATCACGCCATTGGACTCAGCGGCGGCACTGAGTGCCAGCGCAGATTTTCCCGATGCGGTCGGGCCGGAGATAAGAAGCGGTGTCATATTGCCGACATATCGCACCGCCCCGGTTCATGCCATCCCGGTTCATACCATGTTTATTGCATTCAGATTCGCCCGCGGAGGGGTTGCGCGCGGACAATTAGCCCGCATATTAACAGTAACGAATTAGCTTACACTGGAAATCACACCATGAAAATGTACAAAGACCTGCCCGCCGCCATCGGGAACACGCCTTTGATCCGCTTGAACCAAGCGTCTGAGGAGACTGGTTGTGAAATCTATGGCAAGGCAGAGTTTATGAACCCCGGCCAGTCGGTCAAAGACCGCGCCGCCTTGTCGATCATCCAACATGCGGTGAAATCAGGTGAGCTACGTCCCGGCGGTGTCATTGTTGAAGGTACGGCAGGTAACACTGGCATCGGGCTAGCGCTGGTTGGGGCCGCGATGGGGTTCCGCACCGTCATTGTTATTCCTGAAACGCAAAGCCAGGAAAAGAAAGACATGATCCGGTTGGCGGGTGCTGAATTGGTGGAGGTTCCGGCCGCGCCATATCGCAACCCCAACAATTTTGTCCGCTATTCTGGACGGTTAGCTGCTGCATTGGCCAAGACAGAACCCAATGGTGCGATTTGGGCCAATCAGTTTGACAATACGGCGAACCGGCAAGCCCATATCGACACTACTGGCCCGGAGATTTGGGAACAGACGGATGGCAAGGTTGATGGATTTATCTGCGCTGTTGGCTCTGGCGGCACATTGGCGGGCTGTGCCATGGCGCTGCGTGGGTTCAATAAAGACATCAAGATTGGCCTGGCTGACCCGATGGGCGCTGCGATCTATAACTATTACAAACATGGTGAGCTAAAAGCCGAGGGTTCCTCCATCACCGAGGGGATCGGTCAGGGGCGGATTACTGAGAACCTGAAAGGGTTGGAAGTTGATTTCCCATACCAAATCCCGGACAGCGAAGCCATTCCAGCGGCATTCGACCTGTTGACCCATGAGGGGCTGTGCGTTGGTGGGTCGTCAGGCATCAATATCGCCGGCGCTGTGCGCATGGCCAAAGACATGGGCCCCGGTCATACGATTGTGACCGTGCTGTGCGATTTCGGCACTCGCTATCAATCGCAGCTATACAACGCGGATTTCCTACGTTCAAAAGACCTGCCTTTGCCCGCGTTCTTAGCAAAGGACAAAGCAAACCTGCCATCGATGTTTGAGGCGGTAAGCTAAGCCCAACATTATTTGTTGGCCTAATTAACAGATGTTTCCACTGGCGCTGGACATGGTATGTTCTGCGCCAGTGCTGTTTCTGCGACCTTTTATACAGGCTTGGCTTAATGACTCATTCCCTTCGTCACGTTTTGGTGGCCTTGCTCGTATTTATCGCTCTGCCCTTTGGCGCGGTGGCCGCTGATGATGATTGGGAGCGGTGGGATCGTGAGGCGGCGACGGCCCGGTCGGCGATTGAGGCCAATGAAGCCTCTACCAGTGCCCTGTCACGGATGCGCCAGCGGCTGACGGCCCAGAGGGAGGACGCCAAGGCGTTATCTGTTCAGGCTGTTGAGAAGATTGATCGGCTGCAAAAGGAATTGAAGGCGCTGGGGGAAGCGCCAGAATCCGGTGAAGCGCCTGAAATTGCTGCCCTGCGCCTACAACTAACCGATGAGATTGTAGCGGCGACGGCACAGCAGGGGCGGGCGTTGCAGGTCTCGACGCGTGCCGATTTGCTGTTGGATGACCTGACGACGTTGAGCCAGCGCCGATTTGTTAATCGGCTGGAAACGCGAGGGACTTCTCCCCTATCCCCATCAGTGTGGAGAGATGCCGGAGCGGCAGTTTCGTTGACCATCGACAAGGTTGGCGATGAGGCGCGATTGGCGACCTATTCCGAAACCGGAAAAAAACTGCTCCGCGAACGGCTGCCTTTGACGGGGCTGGCGTTTTTGGGGGCGCTGTTTGTTCTATTCGGCCTGCGCGGCGCAGTTGTTGGGTTGTTTGTTAGCGGCGCTGATAAGGAAACGCGCAAATCGCGGCGGTTAGCCTTTGGTGTTGGCGCGGCAGCGGTGCGTTTGCTGACGGCTGCAGTTGGTGCCGGGTTGATCCTGTGGGGCGTTGGTTCCATGGGTTTGCTGGGGGTTGTTGGTGAGGCGGTTCTTAGCGGCTTTGCCTGGATCCTGATCTACCTAATCCTTGGTTACACTTTATGCGCAGCGCTGTTTTCGCCCGATGCTTCTCATCTGCGTTTATCATCTGTCAGTGATGCCAATGCACGGGGGGCCTTTCGTGCTGGAATTGCCGGTGCTGCCGCGCTTGCCGCTGATACGTTTTTCACCAAAACGCAGGCGGCGCTGAATGTTTCAAGCGAGGCGCAGGTTGCGTTTAGCTTTCTAACCGTATCGCTGGGCGCGCTGGCGTTATGGCGGCTGTCCGTTCGATTGCAGCGAATTGATGAGGCGGCTGCAACCGGGTCGATCGCTGCACAAGTTGGTCGATTGATACGCCGCATCGCACTGGCGGTTGCGGTTCTGAGCCCGATCCTGTCGATTGCCGGGTTTGATTTTGCGGCACGCATTCTGGTGTTTCCGACCCTGACATCTTTGGCGATCATTGCAATCGGCCATCTGGCCTTTGTGCTGATCCGCGAGGTTGTTGAGGTCAACCTGGTTGAGGATACGGGCCGAAGTCAGCGATTGCGGCTGATCCCGGTAATTGCTGCATTTCTGTTGTTCTGTGGTACGCTGCCCTTGCTCGCGCTCGCGTGGGGTGCTGATCAAAGCGATTTGCAGGCTGCGTATAGCGCTATTGCGGCTGGTTTGGTGGTCGGTGAGATTGCGATCTCTCCCGTCGATTTCATCACCTTTGTTCTGGTGTTTGGCATTGGGTACACGATCACCCGCAGCGCTCAAAAGGTTATGCGTGGCACGGTTCTGCCCAAGACCAATATTACCGATGGTGGTGCCTCTGCCTTATCCGCGGGCCTCGGTTATCTGGGTGTGTTTCTGTCGGCAATTGCGGCGATTTCTGCCACCGGTATCGACTTGTCCAGTCTGGCCATTGTTGCTGGTGCGCTTTCGGTTGGTGTTGGTTTTGGGTTGCAGACGATTGTTAGCAATTTCGTGTCCGGCATCATTCTATTGATTGAACGCCCAATTAAAATCGGCGATTGGATCGAGGTTGGCGGGGCATCAGGCTATGTCAAACAGGTGAATGTACGGTCCACTGAAATCGAGACCTTTGACCGGGCGAGTTACATCATCCCGAACACTGACCTGATTGCCGGGGCTGTGTTGAACTGGACCCATTCGAACAAAACCGGGCGGGTGCGAGCACCCGTTGGGGTTGCCTATGGAACCGACCCCCGGCGGGTTGAGGCGATTTTGTTGGAAATTGCGGCAGAGCATAAAATGGTGCTGAGCAGCCCTGCCCCATCGGCGTATTTCATGCGGTTTGGAGCTGATGCGCTGGAGTTTGAGTTGCGCGTTTACCTGCGCGATGTGAACTGGATGCTGACCGTCACCAGCGACCTGAACTTTGCCATTGCGGAGCGATTTGAGAAGGAAGGCATTGAAATTCCATATGCGCAGCGCGACATCACCATTCGCAATGCGGGTGAGTTGGGAAAGGCGTTTAGGCCGGATGGTCAGGAATCGTGAACGCCTTCATTTAAGATTCTTGTTAGTAATCGGCTGATGTTTGGGTAGGCTGCTGGCCTGTGGAGGAGAGCCAGATGCCCGCTGAAATCAAACAAACCATGTGCCCGATGAACTGTCACCCGACGCTGTGCGGTATGCGGGTTGAGGTTGATGAGGGGATTGTAACCTCCATCACTGGCGATCCGGACAATCCCGATAGCCAAGGGTATTTGTGCATGCGCGGGAATGCGGCGCATGAGATTGTTAGCTCCCCCGATCGGTTGAAGGTGCCAATGCAGCGCGTGAAGCGCGGCGTTGATGAGTGGCGAGAGATTAGCTGGGAAGCGGCGCTGGACCTGATGGTAGGCCAGATGCGCAAGGCCGGGCCAGAGGCGGTTGGCATCTGGACTGGCCATGGCACCGCCGTGAATGATTATGGTGTCGGCGTTAAGCGCGGGCAGTCTCAGCGGTTTGCAAACCTATATGGTGCGCAGCGATGGGACGGCGCGATGATTTGCTGGGGCATGGGTGGTTTTGGGCTAGGCCTGACCGGGGCGCTGGAAACCTCTACCAAAGAGGATATGGGCGATCATTCTGAGATGATTGTTTTGTGGGGGGCAAACACCGTCAGTCAGGCCAACACCATTCGCCATGTTGACCGCGCCAAGCGGCGAGGCGCGGAGATTGTTGTTGTTGATGTGCGGCGTACTGAAGTGAGCGCGCTGGCTGATGATGTTTTGTTGGTTCGGCCCGGATCAGATGCGGCGCTGGCGCTGGCGATGATGCATGTGATTGTGGCTGAGGGGCTGCATGATGATGATTTCATTGCTGCACATACTGTCGGCTTTGATGCGCTGCGCGATCATCTGGCGGACAAAACGCCAGAGTGGGCGGCGGAGCTGACGGGGCTATCCGCTGAGGTCATCACCGCCTTTGCGCGTGCTTATGGAGCGACGCGCCCTGCGATGATCGTGCTTGGCGGATCGTCAATCCACAAGGGCGGAAATGAGTGGAAGGCAGCGCGGGCGATTTCTTGCCTGCCAGCCCTGACCGGCGATTATAGCCGTGCCGGTGGCGGGCTTGGCCCCCGACATGGGGCGCGGAGTCATGGGGCGGCATTCAATGACATTGGTGCAGCGGATAGGCGCGCGCCGGGGCCGATTGTGCCCAATCAGATGGAGGCCATCATAGAAGCGCTGGAGGGTGGCGATCTTGAGGTGATGCTGCTTTTGGGCTCCAACATCCTGTCTTCATTTGCTGACAGCAACCGATTGCGGGCGGCGATGGAGAAGACTGATCTGATCGTTTCGTATGATATTTTTGCCAATCAAACGACGCGAGAAATTGCCGACGTGATCTTGCCCGGTACGATTTGGCTGGAGGAGATTGGCGTTAAGGCCACGAATAGCCACGTTTACCTGTCTGACCAAGTGTTACCGCCCGCCGGGCAGGCGCGACCGATGTCTGAGCTGTATCGGGAACTTGGCGAAAGGTTGGGCGTTGAAGATGTGTACCCTTGGGAGTCTCAGGAAGAGGCGATCAATGAGGTGCTGGATCATCCGGCGACGGGCCATGCGACGGTAGAAAGCATGCGGGCCAATGGTGGGCGCGCGGCGTTGAATATTTCTCCGGTCGCTTATCCGACCCATGAGTTTCATTCGCCTTCGGGCAAGATTGAGTTTTATTCCGAGAGGGCAGTCGAGATGGGGCTGCCTGCCTTGCCGGTTGCCTCCGCCCCCCGTAGTGCGGATGGGTTGGTTCTGGCCCATGGGCGGACATTCGCGCATTTCCATTCATTCTATGACAATGGCCGAGTTTTGCCGACCTTTGCCGCGCGGGAGGTTGCGCCGCAGTTGTGGTTATCGCCTGATGATGCGAGCGCGCGCGGTGTTGCTGATGGGGATGATGTGCGGCTGACGAATGAGCGTGGAACGTTTCAGGCGGTGGCGAAAGTGACCCCGCGTATGCCAGCGGGTGCGGTGTGGGTTCGTGATGGCTGGGCCGGATTGAATGCGTTAATGGATAGTACTGCAGTGTTGCCGGAACCGGCACTGGCTGCCTTTCCATTCTCAGTCGGGCAGTCTGATTATGGTGCGATTGTTCAGGTCGATAAGTTGCCTTGAAACCGGCCTGTGTGAATTGCAGACCGGTTTTGGCTTTGCCTTAGGCGGCCAGCCCGGATTCCTCTGGCTTGTGCATTGAAACGACGAGCAGAACGGCGGCTCCGTTAACCACATAGAACAGCAGGTCCAAACCTGCGAAGCCCAGCACAAAGGGAAGGATCACAAAGGCGACGCCGACGATGAAATCTACGGCTAGGTGAAATTTGTAGGATAAGACCGGCAGCACGCCGAGGTGATGGTCTGTCAATACGGTCAGCATGAAGGCCGCCCCGCCAGTGACAACCGGCAACCACAGCGCCAAGGGGGTTGTTGCGCCTAGCCCGAGAACAAAGGGCAAAACGATCAGTGCGATGGCGACGGGATAGTCCAGAAAAGCGTGGATTCGTTTGGTGACAAAACGGGGGTACATGGCGATCTCTCTGTTTTATGGGTGGCACCATCGGGGGTGCCTGTTTGATACAGATAATCCCTGCACCACTGCCGCCCCATGACAGGTTCACTGCATTGTTTTGCAGATCGTCCGGATCATTCCCCTTGACGCTATTCGCCAGCTAACCAAGGAAATCAGGCATGTTGCCAACATCGGTGTTGACGAAAACTGATGCCAAGGGTCTGTTGCCCTGATGAAAACAATCAAAGCTGAGAGCGCCGCCGTAGTGGCCAATATTTGCGTTTCACCCGGTGACACAGTGGCAGCAGGTGCTGTTCTGATGGTCACTGAGTTGATGAAGATGCAGCATGAGATTAGAGTCGAGACTCCAGCGCTCATCAAATCGGTGCATGTTGGTGTTGGCGATGTGTTGGAAGGTGGCGACACCTTGGTGACTTTGCAGCCGGTTGAGGCGGCGGCTACTGCGCAGGTTGAGCACGCAGAAGCGGCTCCGCGCGCTGACTTTCAACAATATGAAAGCCGGATGGCACTGTTGGACGATGCGGCACGGCCAGAGGCAGTGGCCAAGCGCCGTGCCAAAGGGTTTCGGACGGCGCGTGAGAATATTGATGACCTTTTTGATGAGGGGTCATTTACCGAATATGGGGGGTTAGCAGTTGCCGCCCAGCGCCGAACGCGAGGGCTGGATGAATTGCAGGCCCGCACGCAAGGCGATGGCATTATTACCGGCGTTGGCACAGTTGGCGGGCGGCAAGTTGCGGCCATGGCTGTTGATTACATGGTATTGGCAGGTACGCAGGGGTTCAATCATCATCGCAAGATGGACCGGCTGATTGAGGTTGCCCGGCGCGGCAAGCTGCCGATTGTACTGTTTGCTGAGGGTGGCGGCGGTCGCCCGAATGATCATGATGTGGCTGACATGATGGCCGCATGGCTGAATGTCACCAGCTTTCGCCACTTTGCCGCCCATCCCGGACCAAAGATTGGCATTGTTGCTGGGTATTGTTTTGCGGGGAACGCGGCGCTGTTCGGTGTTTGTGATGTACGGATTGCCACCAAGAATAGCTGGGTTGGCATGGGCGGCCCGGCGATGATTGAGGGTGGTGGTTTGGGGCGTGTCTCGCCCGAGGAAATCGGGCCTTCGGATGTTCAGGTGAAAACCGGGGTTATCGACTTTCTGGCCGATGATGAGGCCGGTGCCGTTGCAGCGGCGAAGACGCTGTTGGGATTGGATGATGTTTGTGATGCCGCGCCGAAAGATTATCCGGCTCTGCGCGATCTGATCCCTGAGGACCGCACCCGCGCCTATGACGTTCGCAAGGTGATTGAGGCGCTGGTTGATGATCAGGCGTTTTTGGAATTACGGCGAGGGTTTGGTGTGGGGGTCATCACCGGCTTTGCCCGCTTCCAAGGGCGGGCTGTTGGTTTGATCGCCAATAACCCGCTGCATCTGGGCGGCGCGATTGATGCTGAGGCTGGAGACAAGGGCGCTCGGTTTATGCGGCTTTGCGATGTATGGGGTCTGCCGGTGGTTTCGCTGTGCGACACGCCGGGCTTCATGGTCGGGCCAGAGGTTGAGACGACCGGGCAGGTTGCCCACATAAGCCGCTTGTTTTTGGCAGGGGCGCATTTTGCCCAGCCGATGGTGACGGTGATCCTGCGCAAGGCATATGGTCTGGGTGCCATGGCAATGGCGGGCGGCGGGTTTGACCGGCCAACGCTATGCTGCGCCTGGCCCACCGGAGAGGTTGGGGCGATGGGGCTGGAAGGTGCTGTAAAGCTGGGCGCGCGAGATCATCTGGCAGCCATTGAGGATGATGCCGCCCGTGAAGTTGAATATCAGCGGTTGGTGGATGAGCTGTATGAGCGAGGCAAAGCCCTGAATGCTGCCAGCCTGCTGGAGTTTGATGCGGTGATTGATCCGGCGGAGACTGCTGCGGTCATTGCGCGTGCCTTGGCGGCGGCGGGGCCGCCGGGGGAAGCTTTGGCTTATGTGGATGGGTGGTAAGCCCTACCCCTGACTATTGAATGAGATTAAGAGACGACACTGTAAAGGACTGGATTAGATGACTATCCCTTTGTTCCGAGATGACGCTTACCAGACCTCCTGCGAGGCTGAGGTCACTGCGCTAACCGATGAGGGCGTCGTGTTGGATCGTTCGGTGTTTTACCCCACCGGCGGCGGGCAGCCAGGGGATCGTGGGGTTTTGGTTTGTGGTGATGTGCGGGTTGAGATTGCTACGGCAGTCAAGGGTGAGGGTGGTACCGTGGTTCATGTTCCGGCGGATGGTGCACCGAGCCTTTCTGTTGGTGACAAGGTGACTGCGGAGATTAACGCTGAAATGCGCGACGGGTATCGCCGGGTGCATACGGCGTTGCATCTGTTGTCGGTGGTCATTCCCTTGCCTGTAACCGGTGGGTCGATTAGTGCCGCCAAAGGGCGGTTGGATTTTGATATGCCTGAGCCGCCTGAGGATAAGCAGGCGATTGCGGATGCATTGAATGCGCTGATCTCAGCTGACCACGCCGTTACAGAGGAATGGATTACTGACGAGGAGCTTGCCGCCAACCCCGGTTTGGTCAAAACCATGTCAGTGAAACCTCCTGTTGGCCAAGGCCGCGTGCGGTTGGTTCGGATTGGCGACGATGTGGACCTGCAACCTTGCGGTGGCACTCATGTTCAGTCCACCGCTGAGATTGGACGGGTGCGCATCGGTAAGGTCGAAAAGAAGAGCAAAATGAACCGTCGGGTTTATTTGCATTTGGAAGACTAGGGCGCAAACACTCCAGTCAAAAATGCCGCCGCTTTGGCGCGTGCCTCTGCTGCTTGGGTGGTTTCGAACATGTCGAAGGCGTGGACGGCACCGGAGTAGAGTTCTACTTCGGCTTCCCCGCCCGCGGCCGCCCATCGCTGTGCCATAAACAACGTATCGTCGATTAACGGATCGGCCGTGCCGCATTGGAATAGGGCGGCGGGCATGTCTGTTAGGTCGGCGTATAGGGGTGAAACGTCAGGGGTCGTAGGATCTGGCGCGGCTAGATTGGCGCAGAACCAGTCGACGATGGGGGTGGATAGGATCAAGTTGCGATCACCCCAGTTGGCCATTGAAGGCGTCATCGACAGGTCGAACACGCCGTAGTGCAGCAAGGCCCCGCTGATCCGGCCTAACTGGCCTGTCGCTTTTAACCGCCCCAATGTGACCGCTGCCAGATGCGCGCCTGCGCTTTCGCCGCCGATGGCGAATGTTGCCTCTGGGTATTCGGCCAGCGCCCAACGCGCCGCTGCTTCGCAATCATCCGCGCATGCTGGCCATGGGTTTTCGGGGGCCAGGCGGTATTCGATTGATATGACTGTGCAGCCTGCATTGGCCGCGAGGTACTGACACCATTTATCGTAGTGGTGCGGCGCGCCGAGGGTCCAGCCTCCGCCGTGGATATGCAGGAACACTGCGTTGGTTGCACCACAGGCGCTGGAGCTGACACGCACCCTGCCCGGCCCACCTGGTGCACCGGGAATATCGTGCCAATCTGAGCCGGGAAGGGGGCCGCCGATGGGAAAGATGCTTTTCCCCTCTTCCCTCGCCTTGCGGGTCAATTCGACGGGCACAAGGTAGGTTGGTTTAAGCTTGGCCAATGTCGCCTCAAGCTCTGCCGTAAAGCTGGCGACTTCTTTGGGAATGGCGGCGGCGGTGAAGGGCGTTTTGTCGATCTTTGTCATGGGCCAGACAATGCCCTGCACTTAGGTGGCGCGCAAGGCACGGGCGCGGGCGGGGGGAACGCGCGAAATCTCTACCCCTGTAAAGACATGCAGGGTGTTCAGGTCATTATCCACCACGGCATGATCACTGACCCAGCCGCCCATCGCAAGATAGGTGCGAAGAAGCGGCGGCATACGACCCAGTGCCTTTTTCATATCTGGTGGGTTTAATCCCAGCCGTTTGGCGAAAGGGAAAATGCGAGGGGATTTTTCTTGAGGCTGCCAGCATTCGGGTGCCAGATGGCGTGCCTTTAGCAGTGCAAAAGCGTCCATATAGGCATCTGCATCAACGCCTTCGAAACTGGAGCAGCCGAATAACATCTGCACGCCCATTTCGTCGACATAGCGGGTCATCGCGCCCCATGAAACGCGCAGCACATCTGAATCGCGATGGTCCGGGTGGATGCAAAACCGGCCCATTTCCACCATCGGGTGGGGGTAATTGCGCAGGCTGTTCAGGTCGTAATATTGGGCAGAATAGGTATCATCAATCTCTGCCCCGGTTTTCAGGGGGAGCATTCGGAAACAGCATGCCAGTTCGCCTGTTTCCCGGTCCTCTACCATCATATGGGTACAGCGTGGGTCCAAATGGTCTTGATCGCGGCCTTCGTTATGGGGGCCTGAGGCGCATGGTTTGGTCGCGCAATCCCGGCCCGCGATAAACACAAGGTATCGCAGGCGCTGCGCAGCCTCCACATCCTTTGCCGAGGACGCGATGCGTGCAGTGTAACGTCCTCGTGTAAACTCGCGCATTTAGCACCTATACCGCTTTGGCTATGCCGACTTATATAAGGATGATCCACTGTGAAAAAGCAGTTGTTTGTGAAAACTGTGTGAAACAGCCGCAGAATTTTGGGGGTATTATGGCGAAAATCGAGAAAACCGACAAAGAATGGCGTGCTCAGCTAAGTGAGGCGGCCTATCAGGTGGCGCGTAAACACAAGACAGAGCGCGCGTTTTCGCATGATAACTATCCGAAGGTTCCCGGGCGGTTTGAATGCGTTTGCTGTGGCGCGGCGCTGTTCGATATGGATACCAAGTTTGACAGCGGCACGGGTTGGCCCAGTTTTTATCAACCGTTTGATGGCGAAGCGGTCAAGGAAACGACGGACCGGAGTTGGCTGATGAAGCGCACAGAGATTTCCTGCGCCGATTGCGCCGCCCATCTGGGCCATGTGTTCAATGACGGGCCAGCGCCAACCGGTCTGCGGTATTGCATGAACGGCGTGGCGATGACTTTTGTACCGGAGGATGGTGAGTAACTACGCCTTTGCCGTCACAACCCAGCCAGCGGCGTTAGCCATGATTTTGCCGTTCTGAAGGCGTTCGGCCATGCCTGCGCGGATGATGTCCTCGATCTTGGCCCGCAGGTCATCATCTACATTACGGAGCCTGCTCGCGCTGGGGCCAATGCTCATGCAGAATGCTGTTGCTGCTTCTACCGGATCGCCGCCGTAGGCATCCTCTAACCCTTTGCCCAGCTCTACTGTGAAATCGAGGGGGCCCCATGACAGGTCTGTCCAGCCGGCGTCCTCTAACGCTGGTTCGAAGGTTTCCTCTGGCACTGACCATGCAAAGGGGCCGGGGGCGAATTTGGGCATTGGTGCCGGTTCTGGCAACAGGTGGCGGACGAGCGATAGGGGCAGCATCGCCCATTCGTTTTCTTTGGGTACGCGCCAGCAAGCGATGGCAAGGTCTGCACCCGGTTTCATCGCGGCCCGTAGGTTGGTGTAGCCCGCAACCTGATCATCAAAGAACATTGCGCCAAAGCGGGAGAATAAGGCATCGAATTTCTGATCATGGGTTGTTGTTGCAGCATCGGCGCAGATGAAGCTGGCAGCCACGCCGTTTTCAGCTTGCCGTGCCTGTGCCATTGCCACTAGGTCGGCCGACACATCCAGCCCTGTTGCGCCAGCACCGGCTTTGGCCAGCGCAAATGTCGTATCGCCGCCGCCACAACCAAGGTCGAGCACCTGTTTGCCTTGTAAGTCGCCCAGGGTCGCCATTGCAGCCTCACCAAATGGGCGAAGCATAATGTCCATGATGGCCTGCCGGTGCGCCCATTCTGCGCCTAACTCACCACGCCATTCATCAATCGATGACATATGAAACCTCTTGCTATGATCCTAAATCGGTTGCGACTTTATATTGATTATCACTGACATAATCCGATAAGGGCAAGAGGACCATGCCCCATTCAATGTTCAAATCCACCCATGCATGGGTGTTCGACCTCGACAACACGCTGTACCCGGCGTCGGCGCGGTTATTCGACCAGATCGAAGTGAAGATGACCGACTATGTCGTCCGGACCTTGGGAGTGGAAAGGGCCGAGGCAGATAAGTTGCGCCACGATTACTGGAAAAACTACGGTACGACGCTGGCCGGGTTAATGCAGGTCCACAAAATCGACCCAGAACCCTATTTGCATGATGTCCATGATATCGACGTTAGTCACCTGACGGTCGACGTCGGTTTAATTGATGCTATCGCAACCCTGCCGGGACGTAAGATTGTATACACAAACGGTTCGCGCGGGCATGCGGACAATGTTCTTGCTGCGCGCGGGTTGACCGGATTGTTTGATGCCCGGTACGGAATTGAAGACGCCGATTATAAACCCAAGCCAGAACGAGCAGCATTTGAGCGGGTCTTTGCCCTTGATGGATTAAGCGCCCATGGGGCCGCGATGGTTGAGGATGATTTGCGCAACCTGATCGCCCCACGCGAAATGGGCATGCGCACCCTATGGGTAACTGACCAAGAACATGACCATGCGGTTGATGCGGCGACTAATGACCTGACCGCATTTTTGCAATCCGTAAATGAGGTGAACCGATGATTACGTTCTATGGCCTGAAAAACTGCGATACCTGCAAAAAGGCCCTGAAAGCGTTGGCCGACCATGACGTAACGGTCGTTGATGTTCGGGCCGATGGTATCAGTGCTGAACTGTTGGCTGATTGGGTTTCGCGTGTTGGGGCGGATGTATTGATCAACAAACGGTCCACCACATGGCGTGGGCTGGATGAGGATGCGCGGTCTGCGGCAGAAAGCAATGAAGGTGCGGTTCGTTTGATGGCTGAAAACCCAACGCTGATGAAACGGCCGGTGATTGTTCGCGGTGATGATGTTTCGGTTGGCTGGACCAAGGATGTTCAGGCTGCGTTTGCGTAAGGCGGGCATAACCGCCGCATGGACGTAACCGGGCGCGGTGCCTACATTTAGGACATGATGCAAAACACAGATATTCTGGTCGTTGGTGGCGGCGTTGCCGGGCTGACGGCCACTGCTGCCTTCGCTGATGCGGGCTATGATGTCATCTGTGTGGATAAGGCCCCTGAGAGTGCCGGTGCACATGACACCAGGACGACCGCTTTTCTGGGCCCTGCTGTAGATTTACTGCAAAAAATTGGCGTTTGGTCTCGGCTGTCTGCCGAGGTTGCGCCGTTGAGCACCATGCGTTTGATCGATGCAGGTGGCGTGGTGAATGAGGCCCGCGAAACGGCTGATTTTGATGCTGATGAGCTGGGGCAACGCGGGTTTGGCTGGAATGCGCCTAATCTGGCTATCCGTACAGCGTTGCGGGGCAGATTGGCGGATATGGCCAATGCGGCGCTGCATTACGAAGTTGGGTTGGAAAGCCTTGTCCAACGCCGTGATTACGTGATTGCCACGCTGTCGGATGGGCAGATCATTCAGGCGCGGTTGATTGTTGGCGCTGATGGTCGCGAAAGCCTTGTGCGCAAGTTAAGCGGGATTGGTGCAAAACGCTGGAGTTATGGGCAAAAGGCCCTGGTATTCTCGGTTAATCATGATCAGCCGCATCTGGGTGTTTCCACCGAGATTCATCGCACAGGTGGGCCATTTACGTTGGTGCCGATGCCTGATGGAGACGGGTCTTATCGGTCCTCTATCGTTTGGATGGATACGGCGGCGGAAACAATGCGCCGCGCCGATTTGATGGTTACTGAGTTCAGTCATGAGATGAACGAGCGTTCCCTTGGGGTTTTGGGGCGATTAACTGACCCGACGCCGCGTGCGGCATGGCCGATAATCTCTCTGTTAGCTGATCGCATTACTGCGCCCCGTGTGGCGTTGATTGCCGAGGCTGCACATGTCGTGCCGCCGATTGGCGCGCAAGGGTTGAATATGTCGTTGGGTGATATTGCGACGTTGATCAGCGCAGCCGATGGTGGTGACCCCGGTGATGCAAAATCTTTGGCGACCTATCAACGCCGCTGGCCTGAATTGGCGGCCCGCGTAGGTGGGATTGACGCGTTGAACCGTGCCGCCTTGGCTGGTGCGCAGCCAGCGCGTGACCTGCGCCGGTTTGGGTTGTCGCTTATCGCCTCTACCCCGCCGCTGCGGCACACGGCGATGCGGTTGGGGCTTGGTTTGGGGAAGTAGGCGCGCGGAAACGAGCCACCTAAGTATTTAAAATCCAACGCTTTTGATCATTTTGAAACCCGGCCTTAAAGGCTTGTTGGCATTGCTTTGTCTGGAACGCATCTGGCGTTCGGTGAAAAGACAAGGCGTATCATGCTCACCCAACCCCTACCTGAGCGGCTTTCGCAATCCCTGATTCCATCGGCTAGCGGAGGCTCATCTGCTTCGAAGTCGCGCGCGAAATTTCAAAGGCAGTTTGAATCTCGTGGTCCGGAAAAGGCCCTGACTTTCTGGTCCGCCGCCGTTGGTCGACGGCAGGCGAGCAAGGGGGCGGTAACGGTTCGTTCTGCCAACTCTGCCGGATGGTTAAGAACCATCATGCAGATACTTCGCCATGTAACAGGCGCGCCTTCCAAGCCATTGGATCAGCTTTCCGGCCAGAACCGCGACGGCCAGCCCCTGAATGCCGTGCGGGGGCAGCGCTGAGATGGTTGCTGCGAGTGAAATGAAAATCGATGCGTCGGCCACGGCTGATGAGATGGCCGAAACAATATTCGGCTCTGGTGTTAAGGTCGTAAACGCAAGCTATTCGGGCGATGACAGATCGTCTGGCATATTCTCTGGTGCGGATGAAACCTCACCCGGTTTTGCGCCATCGGAATCTGGTGTCATCTTGTCTACGGGCAGGGCAGCGGATGTTACCAATAGTTCGGGTGACGCCAACCAGACGAGCAACAAATCGACCAATACGCAGGGTATCAACAATGACGCGGACTTTAACGCTGCCGCAAATCAAAACACATTTGACGCTGCATTTATTGAGGCAGATTTCATCCCCACGGGCGACACGCTAACGGTTCAGTTTGTGTTTGGGTCGGAGGAGTACCCGGAGTTTGTATTCTCTGGTTTCAACGACACAATCGGCGTTTTTGTGAATGGTGAGGCATTGGAAATTTCCGTCGGAGCCGGGCAAACTTCGGTTGATGCAGTAAATTCTGTAAACAATTCAAATCTGTTTGTTGATAACCAGAACGATGAATTCAACACCGAAATGGATGGGTTCACCGTCACGCTGACTCTGACGGCCAAGGTCAATCCCGATCAAGTGAATACTCTGAAAATTGGTGTCGCGGATGCGGGTGATTCTGTTTTTGACAGTAATCTGTTGATTGCAGCCAACTCGGTGCAGACCAGCGTGATCGCCAATGATGATGTCATTAGCAACAGCAAAGGCACAGCAGAGGTTTTTGACCTGCTCGCCAATGATGAAAACTCTGGTGATGGCGTTCTTCAGATAACGCAGATCAATGGTATCGACGTTGTTGCCGGTGACATTGTGACATTGGGGACCGGAGAGCAGATTCAGTTGAATGCTGATGGCACGATCACGGCCATCGCCATTAGCGCTCAGACAACAAACACCTTTAGCTATACAGTTGAGAATGAGGTTGGTGTTACGGACACCGCCTTTGTCACTTATGACACCACCATCAAATGCTTCACACCTGGTGCGTTGATTGAATGTGCTACGGGCGCGCGGGCTGTCGAAGACCTGCGGGTTGGTGATATGTTACGCACGCGGGATGACGGGTTGCAGGCGATCCGGTGGATTGGGGCCTCTTCTGTTATGGCGATGAGGGACGAAGCTGCGCCAATTGTGATTACTAAGGGCGCGTTGGGCAACAGGCGCGATTTGGTTGTATCGCCTCAACACCGCATGTTGCTGACTGGATGGCGGGCAGAACTGTTGTTTGGAGAACGGGAGGTTTTTGCCTCTGCCAAAGATCTGGTGAATGGAGAGACGATTTACCGTCGGCCTGTAGAACAGCAGACCTATTTCCACCTGCTGTTGGATCGACATTCCGTGATCTATGCTGAGGGTGCACCGACTGAGAGTTTTCACCCCGGTGAGTTTGCGGTTGAGGGGCTGGCACCGCCTGCCCGAGAGACATTGCTGGCCGCCGCACCCCGGTTAAGGGAAAATCCGCAGGGGTATGGGCCGACGGCGCGCTGTGCGCTGAAAAGTTATGAGGCGCGGCTGTATCATCGATCAGGAGCGGCTGCCTGATGCGAATTGGATTGGTACAAAGGTCCCGGGTCTAGCCCGGGACAGCACTGAAATAGCCTCATTCGATAGCAATGGTTGAACTCCGCTGCTTTCGAGCATCGGCGTAAACTTACGGCACTTTAGAGCGCGTCGCGCCAAGTCGCATTCACTTGGCCGGCTGAACGCGTTGTACGCTGTAAACGCTGCCTCATCGGGCCAATTGGATACATGAATCAAGTTAGGCGCGACACGCTTTAGAGAAGTGAGGTCATTTGCAGGGCGACGCTCATGTCGCCTTCGATTTTGACCTTGCCGGTCATGAAGGCCACTGTTGGGCTGATCTTGCCGGTCATCAGCTTTTTCAGGTTCTTTTTGCTGACTTTGATCGTGCAATCCGCGTCCATATCGACAACGCCAACCTGATCTCGGTTGATCACCAAGACGCCATCATCCCCGCAGTCGAATTTTAAGATGTTCTCAAATTCAGCGGTTGCAACGCGGTCCCGCATTTCCTGCGGGATGTCATCTTCTGTAAACATAATAACCTAGAAATTTCTTCGTTTTTCTGCGCCGTGATACAGCACGTCTGACCATGCGGCGTTTACCTTGTCGCGTGTGGCAAGGTCAGCGTCTGTCATGTCAGCCGTTGGGCGGCCAATTGCTGGCAAGGTGCTGTCGCCGCGCGACCCGCGCGCGAGTTGAGCGTATGTGGTGCCTTTGGTCTGTTGTACATTCGGCTTTACAAAACTTTGGATTACAAAGCCGATCCGCCGGTCATTGCCGTTATTGGGGGCTGATGCGTGCAGAACTGTCAGGTGATGGAAGGACATTTGGCCGGGACGAAGCACGAGATCGACGGCAGTTGATTCATCGACGCCGCCAACTTCTTGCCCACGGGTCAGGATGTTTTGATCACCGTATGTGTCTTCGTGATCATGCAAGCCAGCCTTATGCGAACCCGGCGACATGCGCATGCAGCCGGTCTCATTAGTCGACGGCGTGAGCGCCAGCCAAATTGTAACGGCATCCTCATAGGGGTCTAAGCCCATATATTTCACATCCTGATGCCAGGATACAAAGCCGGGGTCGCCAGCCTCTTTAATGAACAGCACCGTGCCGCAGATCAGGAGGTCGGGGCCCAGCAAATCCTCTACCGCGTCCAGAATGGCCGGGTGGTGGGTCAGTTCATCCAAGACCGTCAGGTTCAGATGTGCGTTATTTCGGTGTACGCCCTGCGTCGCCTCCGGCCATTTTGCCTCCGCCGCCTCAAACCGAGCGCGGAAATCCGCAGCTTCTTCTTCGGTCATAACCGTGACGGGTGAAAGAAAGCCGTCACGATGATAGGCGGCGATTTGATCTTCGGTCAGGATTTTTGGCATGAGTTAGAACACCAGATGAACAAGCCACAATGTAATGGCCGGGAAGGACACGAGGATAACAACACGGATCATATCGCTGAGAACGAACGGGGCGACGCCCTTGTAGGTTTCTGTGATTGGTACGTCTTTGGCCATGGAGCTGATGATGAATAAGTTCATTCCCACCGGTGGTGTTATCAGCCCCACCTCCACAACGATCAGAGCCAGAATGCCGAACCAGATGGCGGTGTCTTCGGCTGACATGCCGAAATCAAGCGCCTCGATGATCGGGAAGAAAATCGGGATGGTCAGCAGGATCATGGAGAGGCTGTCCATAACGCAGCCAAACACGAGGTACAGCGACAGCATTAGCGTAAGGATCATCAGCGGAGAGAAACCCTGTGTGGTCACCCAGTCAGCCAATCCTTGCGGGGTCTGTGTCAGAGCGAGGAAGGCGTTGAACACCTTGGCACCGAACAGGATGAAAAAGATCATCGCAGATGTTGAGGCAGCTTTTAGCACACAATCGAGGAAGCTTTTCCAATTCAAGCCGCCGTTTAAGAGGCCAAAGAGGCCAGTCAGTACTGCACCAACGGCTGCGCCTTCGGTTGGAGAGAACAGGGCCTGTTGACCGGATTTATTCCAATTGCTGTCACCGGCAATGCCCCACATGACGAGGCCAAAGATTACGATGACCGGCAAAACACCAACCAGACCACGAAGGCGTTCGCCCCATGGTTTGCGTGGCAGGCTGGCCGCATCCGCTGGTGAAAGGCGGGCATAGATGGCCACGGTCAGGATGTAACCCAGTGCTGCCAACAGGCCCGGGATCAGGGCGGCAGCGAACATCTTGGCAATGTTCTGTTCTGCCTCAATGGCGTAAATCACGAGGATCACTGATGGCGGGATCAGAATGCCCAGCGTACCGCCGGCGGCCAGAACGCCGGTCGCCAGACGCCCGGAATATCCGTAGCGGCGCATTTCAGGCAATGCGACCTGCCCCATGGTGGAGGCTGTCGCCAGTGATGAACCACAAACGGCACCGAACCCTGCACAAGCGCCAACGGACGCCATAGCCATGCCGCCCTTGCGGTGACCGAGCCAGTCAGCGGCGGCGCGGAACAGCCCCTCTGACATGCCCGATTTGGTGGCGAATTGTCCCATCAGCAGGAACATCGGAACGATGGACAGGTTGTAGTTAGAGAAGGTCTCATAGGTCAGAGACTTCATATTGTTCATGACCATTGATGGCGTGTCGAGGATGACCCAGATGCCAAAAAAGCCAGTTAGGAACAGGGCCACACCGATTGGCATGCGCAAAAAGATCATCACCAGCATTACGCCGAAAAAGATCAGAGAAAGCTCAAATCCGCCCATCAGACAGGCTCCTCACCATTGATCAGTTCATTCAGGCTGCGCCATACGGTGTAAAGCGCGATGACGGCGAATAATGCAGCGCCCACCATGCTGGCGGCATATCCCCACCAGACATGCATGCCAAGGATCCATGTTTCCTGACCGTTGCCGTGTTTTTCGACGGTGCCAAGCCACATGCGTTGGGCGATCAGCACCGCAGCGAAAGCCATCGCCACATTGCCGAGCAGGGATAGGGTGATCTGGCCGCGTTTGGGCAGGTAGGCGATGAATACGTCGACAGTGACGTTCCCGCGATTAATCTGACACCATGGCAGGAAACAGAATACAGCGACCGCGCAACCCATCTCGACGATTTCAAAATCGCCTTCGATTTGGTCGAGGCCAGCCCAGATAAAAGCGCGACCTAACACAGACATTACGGTCATGATCGCAAGACCAACAAAAAGGACACCGCCTGCGATGGCTAGCCATCGGGCAAATTCCAGTAGTGCGCGCCCTACGGCTGCTTCGGCCGCTGGGGCCAGACCTTTATCCGCCATGTGAGATTCCCCTGTTACTCGTATTGTTTAATAAAGGTGCGGGCATCCTCTACAAGAGCATTTCCGTCAAAACCGCGTCGGTTCATGTCTTCGATCCAGTTTTTGACCTGATTTTCTGACATTGAACGAATGATCTCTGCTTCGGCTTCGTCCATGACGTGAATTTCGTTGCCATTTGCAGCTACAATATCCCGTCCGATTTTGTCGCCGGTGACGAGTGCGCGGCCCGCCCAAGCAGAAGCCTCAATGCCTGAATTGTCGTCGATGATGGTTTTCAAGTCATCGGGCAACGCGGCGTAGCTGTCTTTGTTCATCGCCCAAAGGAAATAGAGGTTATAGACCGCCCTGCCCCCGGCGGAAATTTCAGTGTGACCATCGGCCAGTTCGTGCACCTTCAGAGGCGGTGCAATTTCCCACGGGATAACACCGCCATCAATGACGCCTTTGGCCAGCGCCTCTGGGAATGCCGGGACTGGCATGCCGACCGGGGTAGCACCAAGGTTTTTGAGGAGGTCCGTTGCCATTCTGGATGGGCCGCGCAGTTTGAGGCCCTGAAAATCTGATGCTGTCTTTACCGCCGCGCCCTTTTTGTGGACCACGCCCGGGCCGTGGACGTGGACGGCGACCAGATGAACATCACTGAAATCATCCAGCAGGTGTTTTTGTGTGAACTCCCATGCGGCGCGCGATGACCCTTCGGCATCCATGGTGGTCATGAAGGGAAGCTCAAGCGCCTCAGCCTCTGGGAACCGGCCCGGCGTGTAGGCTGGGATCACCCAGCCGCCGTCGATCACACCGTCGCTGATTTGATCGTATAGTGCGGTTGCCTTTCCGCCCAATTGCATACGCGGATAGATCTCCACCTTCAGGCGGCCACCGCTGTCTTTTTCAACCTTCTCTGCCCATGGCTTCATGAAATACAGGGGCACGGCCACCTTAGGTGACACGAAATGCTGGAATCGGAGGGTGATTGTCTCAGCCGCTGTGGCGGTCGTAGCCAACAGGCTGGCGGCAAGGGCGATTGAGAGATGACGGCGCATGCGGAGTCTCCGAAAAGTCAAAAAATGAGACTTTGGAAAATGCACTCAACCAAAGGTTAGACAACTGGCGTATTGCCACAGGGTACAAGGTGCGGAGCATTAAAAACGCCCCCGGAAGTTCGGTTCCGGGGGCGTAAATTAGTCA
>JBMYPG010000039.1:0-22024 GCA_049600095.1 Pikeienuella sp.
CGTGGAGCCATCGCGCACCCTCCAACAACAACCGCCAAAGGCCGTGTTCGCCATTCCAAAAGAATAGACCGATGCTGATGAGGACAACGATGGGCAGCCAGAATGAAAATGCGTTCAGCGCAGACAACAACAGCTTCCCATACCGCCCCCGCGATTTGTCCGTCACCCCCATCTCAACCTCTGCCGCGATGTACAGGCGCAGCTTACCGGGGATGAAAGTATAGCAACTACCGAGTGCAATAACGAAATGAAGCAATGTCGGCAACAGGGTCGAGAATAACATAAAGCTAAGCCACCAGTAATCGCTGGGGTTGGCTTCTATGTTGTTGAACAGGCGGGGTAGGTCCAATAGTGGAACGCTGTTTTGAGGCGTCACAAAGGTGATGAAAGCGATGAAGCTGGCCGCCAGAATGGAAAGGGTGAGCAGCGCGAAGGCTAGGTCGGCAATCCACCACGCCGGGTTCAATCCGCCTTTGCGGATCAATCGCCGAGTCATAGCAGTTGATAAAAAATCGCAAAGACCATTTAGCAAAGGCAGCAGACCGATGAATACGATTGTTCCGATTGGGTTTACTTCGCCTTCGATCGTAAAAAACTGATCCTGAAACGAAACTACCACACTGATGACGACGATCATGAAAAGCGTAAAGGATATCAGGGCGAAAGTTGGTTTCAGGTATTTTAGACCCAACCAAAATTTAAATACCAGACCGGAGATTACGCAGGCGACGACCACTAGCGCAGTGAATGTGCCTGAGACAGCGATTGCACCGGCGAAAACACCTGCAAATGCGACTGCGAGTGCACCTGTTAGGGCGCCAGCAAGTGCGCCAGTGTAAACTCCTGCTAACGCGATGGCAAAGGCACCTGCGATAGCGATTACGAATGAGCCTGCGATTGAACCAGCGAATGCGAGGGCGATCCAGAACACAGCCAGACCGGTTTTGGATTGTGCGGCAGATCTGCGGGATAGAACTACGCATAGCAATGAAAACGATATCTCACCAAATGCCAAATATCGCCTAAATTCTGTCGGTTCTGCTGGAACTATTATTTCGCCACCAACACTGGCGTCAGTACCTTTGATCACCCATTGAACCATAAGGCTAAGAACCGGATACAGCAGCGCCAACACCAACGTGATGTTCAGCAAACTAAAACTAAACGCAGACCGCCAATCGCCCGGTTCTCTGACCCGATCATCACCAAACGCCTCTGGTGTCAGCTTCCGATCAATCCAATCCATCCCGCGCATCACAACGCGCTGGTATCTTTGGCGGGGGTCAGCGCGCAGAATGCCAACCCAACGGTCCCGCGCGGCATTGCCTTCCTCATGCAGGCCTGACAGCACCCACATCCAATACCCAAACAACCCAACCAGCAGCGCCCCCCACCAGCCAAGGTTTTGAATAAATTCAAGCAGAATATCCAACGCCGCCCCCTCACAGGCTGACTTCAATCAATAAGGGGGATCGTATCGGTGGGGTGGGTGAGGTGCAACTTAACGCTGCACATGCCAACCTGGCCATGAAACAAGTGTCATCCCGGGCGAAGACCCGGGACCTCCCAATGGCTCGTACGACATCAACTACAGCGCGCCTGCTGAACAAGGTCCCGGATCAGGTCCGGGATGACGGCGGCAGCTAAAAAAACCACCCTAACTCAGCCCCTCTTCCTCCAGCAAAGTCCGTCCATTCTTGTCCTCAATCTCAATGATCCAGACATCCGCATCGAACTCTCGTTGCCGTGCCAGCGCCACGTCCGCTTCGGCCTCTTCCACATCCTCAGCCAGCGGTGCCCAGATGCGTTCAAAGTCGGGGCCTAGCGCGCGATGAAATGCCGAGGCTCGGCCATTCATTGTCGCGACCTTAATCAACACAGCACCCGACGTGGCATCACCCTTAGCCACCAAAAACGCCGGTATGGCCGCCATTTCCAACCGCGCCAGATAGGCGGCTACCCAGAAATCAGTTGATAACCGTGCCACTATTTCTTGACGCTACCATCAGAGAAATCCAGCCCCATCGCATCGAACCGTTCTTTCTCTTCCAACCAACCGGGGCGGGATTTCACTTCGATGAACAGATGCGCCTTGCGCCCGATCAGCTCCATAATCTCTGCGCGCGCTTCACTGCCAACAACCTTAATGGTCTCGCCCTTGTTGCCCAGTACGATGCCCTTATGACCATCACGGCCAACATAGATCACCTGCCCAATACGGGCCGACCCATCCTTCTGATCCTTCCAGCTCTCCGTCTCCACGGTTAGCTGATAGGGCAATTCCTGATGCAAACGCAGGGTCAGTTTTTCGCGGGTAATTTCGGCGGCAATCATCCGCAACGGCAGGTCAGAGATTTCATCCTCAGGGTACAACAACGGCCCCTCGGCCATCTGATCGGCCAAGAACGTTTTCAGCGCCGGAACGCCATATCCCTTGTGGGCTGAAATCATGAAGGTCGCCACAAACTCACGACGCTCGTTCAACTCCTGCGTCAGCTTCAACAGCTTTTCAGCTTTCACCCGGTCGATCTTGTTGATGATCAGGGCAACGGGGCGCGTGGTGCGTTCGTCGATGGAATTCAGGATTGCCTCTACGCCATCGGTAATCCCACGATGGGCCTCAACCAACAGGCAGACCAAATCCGCATCCTCAGCACCGGCCCAGGCGGCGGCAACCATTGCACGGTCCAACCGGCGGCGGGGGCGGAACAGGCCGGGCGTATCCACAAAAACGATCTGCGCTTTATCTGGCGTATCTTCGCTGCCCTCAGGTACAGAGCATTCAGCCATCGCCACGCCGCGAATACGGGTGCGGGTGGTTTGTACTTTATGGGTAACAATCGCGACCTTCGCGCCAACCATGGCGTTCAAAAGGGTGGATTTGCCGGCGTTCGGCTCTCCGATCAGCGCGACAAAGCCTGCGCGGGTGTTGGTCATGATTGCTCGATCTCTTTCAGCATAGCAGCGGCGGCAGATTGCTCGCCCGCGCGTTTTGATGGTGCCTGCGCCGTGGTCGTCTCACCACTGGCTAGTGTAGCACGAATTGTAAAAACCGGAGCATGGTCAGGCCCGGTTCTTGAAATAGCTTCATATGCAGGCGGGGCCATGCCCCGTGCCTGCGCCCATTCCTGCAACGCCGTTTTGGCATCGCGCGGGGCGGTTTGCTGGTTGACCAACCGGTCACCCCAAAACCGCAGTATCATGGTACGTGCAGGTTCAATGCCACCATCCATATAGACCGCAGCAATGACAGCTTCCATCGCATCACCCAGCAGGGCGGTTTTGCGTCGCCCACCTGTCTGGCTTTCCGATTTACCCAGACGCAACCATTGGTCCAACCCAATGTCACGGGCAACATCGGCGCAGGTTTCCTTGCGCACCAAATCGTTCAACCGGGGTGCCAGCGCGCCTTCCGCTTCGGTGGGATAACGGGCCATCAGCGCCTCAGCAATAATCAGGCCCAGCACACGGTCGCCCAAGAACTCCATCCGCTGATTATGCGGGCGGGCAGGGGAAGATGCCGACGGGTGAGTTAACGCTTGGTCCAACAGTGCTGTGTCGCGAAAATTCCAGCCCAGCCGCGCGGTTGCTGCTGCTAGGTCCTTGCTTTCGTCTTGCGATCCCATATCCGGGTCAATCCACCACTGTTAATGAACGGCCAAACCGCCAGTTCCAGATTTCATAGAACCGGCCCTCGGATGAAATGGCGATGATCTGCGCTTTACCCAGCAGGTTTTCAAACGGCACCATGCCAACACCGGCGCGGCTGTCGTTTGAGTTATCGCGGTTATCGCCAACCATAAAATAATGTCCTGCGGGCACAGTAAACACCCGCGTGTTATCCGAGCCTGTATTGCGCACGTTCAGCACCAAATGCTCAACATCTGGCGCGCCATCACTACCGGGCAGCGTTTCAATCGCAGCTTCCTTCACGCACATCAAAACGCCGTCAATCTTGCGGCGTTCCGAACAACTGGCCTGCCCACTTATCGGTTCAATAAACTCGTCTGTGGCCACCTGCGGCGCAGCCTCCCCGTTGATGAATAGTATGCCATTGCGCATTTCGATACGATCACCCGGCAGGCCAACCAGCCGTTTGATAAAGTCCTCATTCTGGCGCGGGTGGCGGAAAACAACAACATCGCCACGTTCAGGTTCTGACCCAAACAACCGCCCGTCAAATGGGCCGAGAGAGAAGGGGAACGAATGTTTGGAAACCCCATAAGAGTATTTCGAAACAAACAGATAATCACCAATCAACAACGTTGATTTCATCGACCCGGATGGGATGTAAAACGGCTGAAACAGAAAGGTGCGAAAAACAACTGCGATCAGCAGGGCATAAACGACGGTCTTGATGACTTCCCAAACGCCATCATCTGGAAGGCCTGATTGTTTTCTCGCCACGGGGATCGCTCCGCTTTTCTGATCAAAGGTGTAGGTTTTGCAGGCCTTGTCGCTGGTGAACTGGGTGCTGTCAAGCTGACCAGCGCGTCATGAGTGAACAACGCCAATTGGCAGCGCCTCAATTACAACAAAGGCCTGCGCATATGGGTGATCATCGGTAATGGTAACGTGAATGCGCGGCTCATGTCCTTCGGGGATTAATCTGGCCAACCGCTCCGCCGCCCCGCCGGTCAACGCCATCGTCGGCTGGCCTGTGGGCAGGTTAACAACCCCCATCTCTTTCCACGCCACACCCATGCGCAACCCGGTGCCCAAAGCCTTTGAACATGCTTCCTTCGCCGCCCACCGTTTAGCGTAGGATTCAACACGCGCCCGCCGCCGTTCTGACCGCTCACGCTCCACATCCGTAAACACCCGATTGATAAACCGCTCCCCAAATCGGCCCAACGTCTTTTCAATGCGTGTAATATCCGCAAGGTCAGTTCCAATACCTACGATCATGTTGTGAGGTCCTCATTTAATAATCGCTTTACGCTCAGCATAGCCTCCGTTCAGTTCATTTGAAATGGCGACCGTTGAGGTGCAGAGGCATCGATTAGTCGATGACCGGCGTAAGTGCGTGTGTACTCTCACCAAATAGATCACCTCATCAAGGTCGCGTCAGTTCTTTTATCAGCACTGCCGCCGGCACTTAGGTTTGCCCGTGTAACGACGCTGGCGTTTTCGTTCGTCGGAGGAAAAGCGCGCCACTAACGGAAAACACCAACCCTAAAATCAAATGCATTGCGGCTTTGCCCCACAGGCTAAAGAAGGTGTTAACCCGCACGGTTTTCGGGTTCTGATGATTAAACAGAATTCTAACTTGTGTACCAACTGCATATCCAAATTTTTGTGATGCAATGTCGGTTTTTTTCATATGGGTGAGACCATCGCCATCCGTGAACTTGACTAATGGGCGATAGGTCTGCCTGTGACGCGGCCCTATCCCGATGTTGCGTTGCTTACGTCCAAGTTCAACGCTCAATACTTCACCCACATATGCGGTTGCAGAATAGGTAAACTTAAGGGTGTCATAAGTTTGATAGGCACCGAATAGGAATGACAGCATGCCAAAGCATATAGAAACCCAGCATAAGGCCTTTGAAAGGGGGGAAGGGGGACTTGTTGTATAGTTTCGCTTGATTCCAAACGAAATCCGCATCAGGAAACCCGCGCCGTCAATATCGCCACCGCCGCGCCGCCAAACAGCAACCCAAACACCGCCTCAAACCACCGTCGTGCGCCCGCATATCGCCGCGCCATACCTGCCGTTGAAAACAGCAACGCATAGCCGAAAAATACAAACACCGACCCGCTCAGCAAAAACAGCCAAACACCGGCCATTTCCAGGGCTGAGGCACCGGGCGCAACCGCCAAAGAAAACACAGCGCCCCAGGCAAGCATCGCCTTGGGGTTCGTCGCATGCAGCAAAACCCCATGTACAAAGGCTCGGCGAGGCTGGGCAGATGCCGCATCGGCCATTTTCGGCACACCAGATTTCAGCGCTGACCGCAGCGATTTAAACGCCAACCACAGAATGTAAGCCGCCCCGGCATAGCGCAGCGTTTCCGCTATCCAAGCATGGCTCAGCATCAAAGCGCCCAATCCAACCGCCGCGACAATGCCCCAGACACTGGATGATAGCATGATGCCAGCGGCCAGCGCCAAAGCCGCTTTCCGCCCCCGTGCCATGCCGGTAGAGGCCAACGCCAAAGTCGCGGGGCCGGGTGAACCACCAGCAACAACCCAGCCGACCCATAGCAAAGCTAAACCAGTGAAACTCACGCCACACCCTCGCCAAATGTCTCGCGACGCGCGCGGTCCATCAGCTTTCGCATCCGCCTGATGGCGCTGTCCAAACCGCTGAATATCGCCTCACCAATCAGGAAATGCCCGATGTTCAGTTCCATGACTTCAGGGAACGCAGCAACCGGCCCCACGGTGTCGAACGTCAGACCATGGCCAACATGCACTTCCAACCCCAGCGAATGCCCAAAGGCCGTCATCTCTCGCAGCCGTTCCAATTCCTCGTCACGCTCAGCAAAACGCCCTTCGGCATGAAGATCAGAATACGCCCCGGCGTGCAGTTCAATGACCGGCGCACCTATCCGCGCTGCCGCCTCAACTTGTTTCGGGTCTGCCCCAATGAACAACGAAACCCGACAACCAGCCCCAGCTAATGGCGCTATGAAATGCGCCAACTTGTTTTCCTCACGCGCAACTTCTAACCCACCTTCGGTTGTCCGCTCCTCACGTTTTTCCGGCACAATGCAAACGGCATGGGGTTTATGGCGCAGCGCAATCGCCTGCATTTCATCCGTGGCCGCCATCTCAAAATTCAATGGAATGGAGATTGCATCCATGATCCGCTCAATATCACCATCCATGATATGGCGCCGATCTTCCCGCAGATGCGCCGTAATCCCATCCGCACCCGCCGCCTCCGCAATCCGCGCCGCCCGCGTTGGGTCAGGCACATCACCGCCACGCGCGTTCCGAATGGTCGCAACGTGATCAATATTCACGCCAAGGCGCAAAGGGCCAACAGGAAGGGTCATGGCAAGTCTCCCGAAATAAGGAATTCGCGAATAGTTACGAACAGCCTAGCGACTATCCGAGGCGCATCCAAGCGTTGTGACGGGCATTGCGAAAAATTTGATCAAAAATTTCAATGGTGGTCACCCCGGCCCTCAATAAATCATTTGACCTCAAGTTAACTTGAGCCGTTACAGTCGCCGCCAACCGCAGGAATCATCAGGCACCACAAACTCCCTATGACCAACCAAACTTCAAACAAAAGCGGTGTTTTCACCCGCCAAAACAGCCTGAAACTAACCCTGCTGTGCTTTGCCGTTTGGCTGCACGCGGCCAGCAGTATGTTGGCGGCAACAACCCTTCCCAGCGCGGTCCGGGAGTTTGGTGGTGGCAACCTGATCGGTTGGGCCTTCGCCCTCTACCTGCTCGGCTCAATCCTTGCCGGTGCCTCCACCGGAACGCTGGTGCGCTACACTGGCTTGCGTGGCGGGCTAACCTTAGCGGCAGCTTTCTATCTGATCGGCAGCCTGATGTGCGCCGCCGCCCCGGACATGATTATCGTCCTAACCGGCAGGCTCATCCAGGGCATTGGCGGTGGTTATCTGGTTGCGCTGGCTTACGTCGCCATTCGTCAATGGTTTGATGCAGACCTCCTGCCCAAAGTCTTGGCCCTCATTTCCGCAGTCTGGAGCACATCAGCCTTCGCCGGACCGCTTGTCGGCGGCACCTTCGCAACCTTCGGCAACTGGCGCATGGCCTTCATCGCTGCCGCCGTACAAGCCGCCGTGTTTATAGCTCTGGCCTTAGTGGCAGCCCCGGCCCTCGCGCGGCGGGAAACTGATGAGCGCCTAACCCTTCCAATCCTACGTCTAGGACTCATCTGCGCATCTGTCCTCTCAGTCGCCTTTGCCGGGGCAGATGTTCAGGCTGTGCGATCAACCGCCCTAAGCATCCTTGGGATAGTCCTTTTCATCATCGCCCTTAGGGTGGATGGTAGAAAACCCACTGGCCGGATGTTCCCATCAAACCCGCTTAGCCTGTTCAATCCGGTGGGCGCGGGTCTCGTGCTTATCCTAATGGCTTCCATCGCCTCCATGTCCTTCATGGTCTACGGGCCGATCATGCTGGAAACCTTGCACGGTGTAACGCCACTGGCTGCCGGTTACATCGTCGCCTTTGAATCCGTCTGCTGGGGGCTGGCAGCGGTGGCGGTTGCTTCGATTAAAACACCAAATGAAACGCTGCTCATCCGTCTGGGAATAATACTTCTCCCCATATCCCTCATCGGCTTCGCGCTAACCATGAGCAGTGGCCCAATCTGGCTGATCCTCGCCCTCGCAGGCTTACAAGGCGCAGGCTTCGGCCTCATGTGGGCTTTCCTCGTTAAACGGATCACAGAATACGCGGCTAAAGACGAGGCCGACGAAACCTCATCCGCCATTCCAACAATGCAGCAAGTCGGCTTTGCCTTCGGCGCAGCAGCCGCTGGCATCGTCGCCAACAGCTTCGGCTTTGGTCAGGACGTTAGCATCGCCGCCGCTCAATCCGCTGCCTTCTGGATATTCCTAGCCCTCGCACCCTTTGCCCTAGTCGCTTGTCTGGCAGGTTGGATGCTAACCAAATAGAAAAGGCGGCTCACACCAAGCCGCCCCTCTTTGGTCAACAAATACCTACCCGCCGCAGGCGACGCCCACAGGGCGTTCAAACCTATCGCTGCGATTCCAACCGCAACCGCAATGCATAAGCACTGGCGATATGTTGCTGTGCTGCATCCGCCGCCGCATCTTCATTCCGCGCGGCAATCGCATCGACAATACTGCGATGCTCTCGATTTGAATCGTCGGGGCGTTCGGCGGCAGTGAACGTCGTGCCAGACAATAATGCCAACGACCGCCGGATCGGGTCCAGCGTCTGGTTCAGGTACCGGTTGTGGCTGGCCAGATGCAACTGCCGGTGAAACCGCTTGTTGGCCGCCGCCATTTCTTCCGGTTCCGTCCGCGCTTCATCCGCTTCAATCATATCATAAAGCATCTGAATCTCAGCCACCGAAGCATGCCGCGCTGCCAACCGCGCCGCCAATGCCTCCATCGCCTCGCGCACCGTATAAAGCTCACCAACCTGATTGTAATCGAGGCTAGCCACCACAGCACCCTTGCGCGCCTCATGGCTAACAACGCCCTGACTTTCCAACCGCCGCAATGCCTCTCGTACCGGGGTGCGACTGACTTTGAATGTTTCCGCCAGTTCTGTTTCCAGCAACCGCGCACCGGGTTTGTAGATGCCATTATCAATCGCATCCAAAATCATCTCGTGCAGGTCTTTGCCACCTGAGTTTTGTTCCGACATATTGCTCCCCTAAGGCCTGCGATCAGGCCCACTTGTTGACTGACAGCCTCGCCGATTGACACATCGCACGCAATGGACCGCTTGACGCAACCCCTACAGGTTGCGAGGCTTCGCCTATGACTGACCAAAACGTAATTAAATCCATTCGCGCCGCCGCAAATGATGGCGAACTGCTAACCGCGATTGATCGCGCACGTGCAGCCGCAGAGACTGCAATGGGCGAAGAGCTAGACCTCATCCGTATCGAAGAGGTCATCCTTCTCGCCCGCATCGCCTCTTCCGAAGAAGCCCGCGAGAAGTATTTCGAGTATGGCCTCGATAAACTAAACCACCCAGACGCCCGTTCGCTGTGGGCACGGCTGCGCAAGGATATGGGGTTCGCCAGCACCGGCGCGGAAAAAACCCGCCTCCTGCGCCTCAGCCGCGATGGCTACCTCGAAATTTGCCTGGCCCATGACCCGGAAACCCAACGCGGTGCCTATGAATATAACGGCGTCAACGCGGTCTCTCTATCCTATGCGCTGGATGATATGGCCCCGGTCGCCGATGTCATCGCTGAATTGTCAAAAGGTGAACCCGGCCCCGGTTATTGGTCCAAGGCAACGCGGGCAGAACTTCTCCTGACCTCAGACGCACCACCGGATCAGGTGGCAGAGGTTTTGGCGGCCGCGGCGGCACTGCCGGATGCAGGCGTCGACATGATTGCCTCAACTCTCAAACAACTCTCACGCATCGCCCCCGACCACCCGGCGCTCGCCGCCCTCCGCCCCGGCCCGGTATTGCACTTCTCCGGTCACATGATTGCACCGCCAAAGGCAGAATATGGCCGTGTGCTCGCCAAAAACAGTGCAGAGCTAAGCCGCCGCATCACAGAAAAGCTGGAACAAATCTCCCCCTCCACCGTTTTTGGTTCTCTTGCATCAGGTGTTGATATTCTGGTCGTCGAATGGGCGCTCAGAACGGGCAGAGAGGCGGTGGTATTCCTCCCCTTCGCCAAGAATGATTTCATCGAGGCATCTATCCAACCAGCGGGTGAGGATTGGGTCGCCCGCGCCGAGGCCTGCCTTAGCCACCCGGAATGCACCCTGCGCTACTTAACCAAAGATAACGCGATCAAAGACGACGAACATGCATTTGCCGCTGTCGCTCACTATGCCATGGGTTCGGCCATACTTCACGCCAATCACCACAACGCTGGTGTGGCACAGCTCTGCGTGTGGGATGGTGAAGTTACCGGCGGTGTCGCTGGTGCCTCCGCCGACCGCGCAGCATGGCTAAATACCGGACAAAAATTTCATGAGGTCGATGTGTCGGACCTCGGCGCAAAAAAACCGGCAACCCAAACAGCAACAGCCCCGCAGACAGATGGCGCAACACGCGAGCCATCAGCCCTTGTATTCGGCGACGTAAAGAACTTCTCCAAACTAAACGAAGACCGCCTGCCTGCCTTCGTCGATAAAGTGATGGGCGCGGTTAAGGTCGCGCTGGACGACGCGACCGCTCGTTATGGCGATAAAACCCCAGAATTCGTCAACACATGGGGCGACGGCGTATTCGCCGTATTCAAAACCGCCGCCGCCGCCGCCTATTTCGCCCTCCGCCTGCAAACCAGAATGGGCAAATTAGACCTCAAGGGCCTGAACCTCCCCCCTGATTTGGCCATTCGCCTCGGCCTCCATTTCGGCGTCGTGTTCAAACGCATCGAACCGGTGACGGGTACAAACAACTCATTTGGCGAGGCCGTCGCCCGCGCCGCCCGTATCGAACCCATCACCAAAGAAGGGCGCGTGTTCGTCTCCGAAGAATTCGCCGCCGAACTAGCGCTCGACCCCGCCGCCCCAGCCGCCGCCGAATATGTTGGCGAGCGTGAAACCGCCAAAAAATACGGCCGCTTCCGCCTTTATCGCCTGCGTGAAGATTAGGACCACCCAAATGAACCAAGCCAACAAAGATAAAATCAGCGCCCTCCTGAAAAGTATTGAAACAGGGGACCCCGGCCCGGTCGGCGTGGTGAACGAGGCAAAATACATCCAACACAACCCCCAAACCCAAGAGGGGAGCGAGGGGCTGGCAGTCCTCTTTAAACGCCTATCGCTCACCAACCCGCGCGTAAACATCGTCCGCGCGTTTGAGGATGGAGACTACGTGTTCGCCCACACCGAATACGACTTCGCCACCCGCCGCATAGGGTTTGAGTTGTTTCGGTTTGAAGATGGTCAAGCTGTCGAACATTGGGACAATATCCAACCCAGATTAGGCCCCAACGCATCAGGCCGCATCATGGTCGATGGCCCAACGGAATCCACAGATCACGACAAAACCGAAGAAAACCGCGCCCTCATCAAATCATTCGTCAAAACGGTATTGATCGATGGCAAGCTGGACCAACTGCCTGACTTCATCACTGACGGACAGTACGCCGAACACAATCCCGGCCTATCAGATGACGTGGCAGCGTTAACCGCCGCACTCTCAGCAACCGAAAACGGCAACCGCGTGATCAACTACCAAACCCAACACCGCATCCACGCCGAAGGAAACTTCGTGCTTTCCGTCTGCGAAGGCGAACATAGCGGCAAACACTCAGCCCTCTATGACCTGTTCCGCATCGAAAACGGCAAGATCGTAGAACATTGGGACACAACAGAAAAAATCGCCCCCCGGTCAGAATGGAAGAATGAGAACGGGAAGTTTTAGGAACACCCATGATGTCGTCGCGCACTGCGCCGGTCTGTACTTACAATTTTAGACCGAACTGCCTGTCGGACTGTCAAAGCGAATTTCCGATCCGGTGATCTTACTGATCATTTCACCAGTATTCATGGCTGAATAGATTGATCTCGGCGGGCGGGCGGCCTCATCTACATCGCGACAAACCCAGTTTCGGTCTTCCATCGTTTTCAGTGACTGCGACAGCGCACGATCCGTAATAGTCCGCAGGTTTCGTTTGATATCATTGAAATGGCTTGGCCGGTGTAGAGAGGTTAAGACCGGCAAAGTCCATGACCGCCGGAGCAAGCCTTGATCCTTGTCCGCTGAAACCCGTTGGATTTTACTGGCAATCGCCGCTGCCGTGATGCCAGAGGGCGTAAGCCGGAACTCCGGACGCAGCGGGTGGCCATAACCGGGGTTCCGCTCCAACAACCTCAATTTGATCAGATGCTCCATGCTTTGCGCAAACGCAGTCCGGCTGGCACCCGTTGCAGCCAACAGCGGGGCCTGTCTGCCGGCTACACCTGCATGCAGGCTCGACAAAACAGGAATTGCCCAAGCTCTTGAGGTCAGGTTGACAAACGCATCAATGTACATAAAGTATAGTTAGTATATATTTAGTAAAAAGGAAAGACCATGCCCCTCGTTTCGTTAGATAAGACCATAACGATCGCTCTCTCGGTCAAAGATCGTCACGCAAGCGCAGAATGGTACGCGAATATGCTGGGGTTCGAGGTCGCATACCACGCGGATGAGGCCGGTTGGTCAGAGCTTAAAACGAACACAACAGGGGTAACCATCGGCCTCGGAGAGCATACAAAACCAGCACCGGGCAACTGCGTTCCTGTTTTTGGAATAGCCGACCTAGATACCGCAAGGCAGTTATTAGAAAGTGCCAAAGTGAATTTTGACGGCGAAACAGAGGTCATCGAAGGCATGGTCAAAACAGCGACCTTCTACGACCCAGACGGAAACGCACTCATGCTCGCCGAGGATTTGACGACGGGGCATAGATAGGTTTCCCGAAACATCACGCCCTTGGGCTCAAACCACCGTCCCGGCAAGTGCCACTGATATGGCGAGACAACACGATAGGGTGGGGGTACCACCCGCTCCGTATCAGTCGCTACTCCAAAGCATAATGTTCATGTCGGGTCAGTTTCCGTACGTCGCTCCGCCTTTAACGCTCGGCTGGGCGGGCAAACTTCCTGCATAAACTTGGCTAAAGTACCGCCCAGATTATCGGCTTGCATCCCGTATTTTACGAACTGACCTTCGCGCTTTTTCCAGATTAGGTCTGCCGATTCCAGAATTGAAAGATGTTTGGAAATAGCAGGTTGAGACATCTCAAATCGCTCGGCGACAGCCCCCGCTGTCAACGGTCCCTCAGATAGATAGGCAAGTATCTGGCGTCGCGTTGCAGACGCCAAAGCTTCGAACACTTTGTCAGGGCTTGACATGTATCACCAATTAACTAATTAGTTATATAGTTATTTTAATATAATGTTATTCTCTCTCTGAAAGGGTTTCAAGATGCGCTTGCATGCTTCTGACCGAGTGTTTCCCGACCGGTCCACGAATGCCGTTGAGGGAGCCATCCGCTGGGATGCACCAAAATCAATCTGGCTTTTTGCAATGATCCTAGGTGGTGGTGCCGCAATTGCGGTGACCCCAAGTTGGGGCGGTTTTCTGGTTTTCTTGGGAACGACCGCCATCACAATTTGCGCTGGCCATTCCGTCGGCATGCACCGGTTGCTTATTCACAAGGCCTTCCAAACGCCGAAATGGCTGGAATATGTTTTAGTCTGGCTTGGTACACTTGTCGGTATGGCCGGCCCATTCGGCATGATGCGAGCGCATGACATGCGGGATTGGCACCAGCGTCAATCTATATGCCCGCCCCACCCCAGCCATGGGGCTGGCTTTTGGCGTGATGCGTGGTGGCAAATGCATTGTCGATTTGATCTCGACCGCCCGCCATATTTTCAAATTGAGCCAGCGATCGCGAACGACCGTGTTTATCAGTGGATGGAGCGAAATTGGAGGGCACAGCAAATGTTCATCGCTGTCCCACTTTTTATGTTCGGTGGTCTGACATTTGTACTTTGGGGGATTTGCTTGCGTATTGCGATATCATTAATTGGACATTGGATGGTCGGTCATTTCGCTCATAAAACAGGGCATCAAGGCTGGTATATCGCTGGGCTTCCCGTACAGGGCTATAACCTGCGTGGTTTAGGGTTGATCACTTTTGGTGAAAACTGGCACGCTAACCACCATGCATTCCCGCACTGTGCACAACTTGGCATAGAGAAGGGTCAAATGGACCCCGGGTATTGGTTTATTAGAACGCTCAGTGCCTTTGGCTTGGCTCACTCAATCCTCGGCCCCAAGGACCGGCCAGAGCGTGATGGGCTTACGCGACTAACGCAAAAAGATGTGCCCACAGAGCAGCCTGTCGGAACGAAAGCTGCCAAAATCGCTGGTTATGTGAATGTCGGTAAATCGGGTTTAAAACTTCAGGCACAATAAGCCGTCATCCCCGCCTCAACGGGGACAACTAGATCGCAGGATGGGTCTCAACCCATCACCTAAACCCGCGGCGCAGTCCCCGTAGGCACACCGGCACCAACCGCGTCGGCCAGTTTCTGCGCCATCTCGCGGAACGCTAGCGCTTCTGGGCTATTCGGTTTCATCGCAACAATCGGCGCTCCATTGTCCGAAGCCGTCCGAATGTCCAACGTCAGCGGCAACCGGCCAAGGAACGGCGCGCCGATTTTGCGCGCCTCAGTTTCCGCCCCGCCATGACCAAACAGATGAGCCTCATGGCCGCAGTTCGGGCAGTGATACGTCGACATATTCTCAATCATACCCAGCAATGGAATATCGATCTTCTGGAACATATCGATGGCCTTGCGCGCATCGATCAGCGCCACATCCTGCGGCGTGGACACAACAACAGCACCATCGAGGCTGCTTTTCTGGCTCAGCGTCAACTGAACATCACCCGTGCCCGGTGGCAGGTCGATGATTAGGAAATCGAGCGGTGCCCAGTTAACCTGATACACCATCTGCGTGATCGCACTCATCAGCATCGGGCCACGCCAGATCACTGATTCCGCTTCGCCAATCAGCAGACCCATAGACATGCATTTCAGGCCAAAACCTGTCAGCGGCTCAATATTGGTGCCATCTGGCGCCGTCGGTTTGCCGCTCAACCCCAACATCCGGGGCTGTGATGGGCCGTAAACATCAGCATCCAGCAGACCAACTTTCCACCCATCCATCGCCAGCGCGACCGCAAGGTTGGACGAAACGGTGGATTTGCCAACGCCGCCCTTGCCCGAACCAACCGCGATGATCTTGGCAACGCCCGGCACATTCCCCTCATTCGGGGCTGCTGCCGGTGCACGCAATGGTTTGTCCCCGGGTTTCGCCCGTGTGCCCAAATCCGGAGCAGGTCCTTTTGGGGCTGGTGCACTCGGCGCGCTTGGCGTATCCGAATGCGCGGTCAGCGCCGCCATCACATTGGTCACACCGGGCAAACGGCGCACGGCAGCTTCGGCAGCTTGGCGAAGCGGTTCCAGCGCAGCACCCTGCTTTGGGTCAACTTCAATCGCAAAACTTACAGATTGGTCACTTACTGACACGCCAGTAACCATGCCCGCCGAGACAATGTCGGCGCCCGCGCTCGGGTCGATGATCGTTTTTAACGCGCTCAGCACGTCAGCTTCGGTTGGTCCGGCCATGGTCCGCGAATCCTTTGCGTAAATTTACCCGGTTATTAACTCGCAACGCGCTAAGTAACGTGGGTAGGGCACCTATGCCATAGCAGAAACAACGACAGACGCGTGATCCGCCTCACATGATGCTAAATACCGCGTCAGATAGCGGTTGTACAAATGCACACCGCCTGCCAAAAACAAATCGCGCTCTGTTCTGGGGGGAAATTAGAATGCCGAATGAACCGCTATTGTCGGTCGATGGGTTAAGCGTTGCCTTTGGCGCGGGTAAGTCCGCGATCACAGTTGTCGACGATGTATCTTTTGCCGTTCGCCGCGGCGAAACACTGGCGCTTGTCGGTGAAAGCGGGTCGGGCAAAACCCTGACCGGCAAATCCTTGCTCGGCATTTTGCCGAAAGGTGCTTTTATTTCTGGTGGCTCTGCTATCCTTAATGACGGCGGTGATCATGCCGACCTCTTAGGTATGTCGGATGCTGAATTACGCAAGGTGCGCGGTGGCCGCGTATCGATGATTTTTCAGGAACCGATGAGCAGCCTTTCATCGCTCCACACCATCGGAAATCAGGTGATGGAGGCTTTAACCCTTCACGCCGATTGCCGGGGGGCAGAGGCAAAAGCGCGGTGCCTGGAGACGTTTGAGAATGTGGGTTTCCCAGACCCAGAGCGGGCATTTAACGCCTATCCCTTTGAACTATCAGGTGGTTTGCGCCAACGCGCGATGATTGCCATGGCGATGGTTTGCCGCCCCAGCCTGATGATCGCAGATGAGCCAACAACGGCTTTGGATGTGACAACACAGGCAACGGTGCTTGAGCTGATCAAGTGCCTACAAAAAGAAACCGGCATGTCCGTGATCATGGTGACACATGACCTCGGCGTGGTCGCCAACATGGCCGACAGCGTCGTGGTGCTGCGTAAAGGTAAAGTGGTCGAAAGCGGCCCGGCCCGCGCGGTTCTGACGACACCGGGCCATGGCTACACCAAAAAACTGATCGCTGCGGCCCCGGAAGTGCCCGAGAATTTGGATGCCCGGTGCGAGGAAAGCGATGATTTCATCATCCGCGCCACGAACCTCTCCAAAACCTATCCTGGTAAGGCAGGCAAGCTGGGCAAGGTCACCCCTCCGGTGAAAGCGGTGCAGGATGTGCGCATCGAATTGCGCCGGGGTGAGACGCTGGCGATCGTTGGCGAATCAGGTTCCGGCAAATCCACCGTCGCCAAGCTGATGTTGCAGGCAGAGCGTCCAGATCCTGGCGCAAGTGTCATGTTCCGTGGCGGAGATGGCCAGGAAGTTGACGTTGCTAAGCTAAGCGGCAAAGCGCTGGTTGATTTCCGCCGCAAAGTACAAATTGTTTTTCAGGACCCATTCTCATCGCTCAGCCCGCGCATGAATGTCCGCGATATTCTGACCGAACCAATGCGTGTGCATGGCGTCGGCACAGGCCGCGAACAACGCGACCGCGCCGCTGACTTGATGGAGCGTGTGGGCCTATCCGCTGATCACTTAAAACGTTTCCCGCATGCGTTCTCTGGCGGTCAACGGCAGCGTATCTGTATCGCCCGCGCCCTCGCGCTCGGGCCGGAAATGATCGTCTGTGACGAGCCAACTTCGGCGCTCGACGTATCTGTGCAGGCACAGGTATTGGAGCTGTTCAAGGAAATCCGCGACGACCTGAACCTGTCTTACCTGTTCATCAGCCACGACCTTGCTGTTGTTGCTGATCTTGCCGACCGCGTTGCCGTGATGCGCCGGGGCAGGGTGATTGAGGAAGGGCCGGTTAAATCGCTCTTCACCAATCCGGTTCACCCGTACACGCAGGCGCTTATGGCGGCTTCGCCAGAACCAGACATGGATAAATCGCTCGATCTTGCGGCAGTTGCCCGTGGTGCCGGCGACCCCCACACGTGGGAGGGGCCATATGGCTACGAAGGCGACGATGCTCCGGGTCTGATCGAAGTAAGTGCAGGCCATTTTGTGAGGAGAGCCGCATGAGGCCCCTAAGTTTTGCCAGGAATTTCACTTGGGCCGCCGCTCTGTCTTTGCTTTCAGCCGCGCCAGCAGTCGCCGCTGATATAGAGTTAAAAGAAACCCACGTCCTCGAACATAAGGTAGAGGCTGCGACTCTGCCGCCAATCGCCGAACGTGTTCCAGCAGAACCATTGGTCGTCGACCTCGCCGCCCGTGGCCGCACAATTGGACGTCATGGAGGGGAGTTGCGTAGCCTCATCGGTCGCGCCAAAGACGTTCGCTATATGGTCGTCTATGGCTACGCCCGCCTTGTTGGCTACGACGAAGATTTCGTTCTACGCCCGGACATCTTGAAAGAGGTAAAGGTCGAAGAAGGCCGCATTTTCACCTTCTCCCTCCGTAAAGGTCACAAATGGTCCGACGGCGCACCATTCACATCCGAGGATTTCCGTTATTGGTGGGAGGATGTCGCCAATAACAAAGACCTCGCACCCGGTGGCCCGCCAGAGTTGATGTTGGTCGAGGGGCAGCCCCCGGTGTTCGAAGTGCTAAGCGAAACTGAGGTTCGCTACACATGGCCAATTCCTAACCCACGGTTCCTGCCTGCGCTCGCAGCCGCACGCCCGCCATTCATCTACCGCCCGTCTGCTTTCCTCAAAAAATACCACGGCAATTTCGCTGATCCGGCAGAACTCGCTGAAATTGTTGAGAAAAAGAAAAAGGCAAACTGGGCGCAGGTCCACAATAAACTCGACAATATGTATAAGTTCGACAATCCAAAATTGCCGACTTTGCAGCCTTGGTTGAATACGACCAAGAAAAACAACACCCGCTATATCCTGGAACGCAACCCGTTCTATCACCGCATCGACGCAACGGGGCAGCAGCTTCCTTATATCGATAAGGTGGAACTGACGGTTGCCGCTGGCGGTCTGATCCCAGCCAAAACCAACCGCGGCGAAGTTGATATTCAGGCGCGCGGCATCTCATTCTCCGACGCGCCAGTGTTGAAGGACGGGGAGGCCGAGGGCGGTTATCGCACGCTTCTCTGGTTCAACGGTTACGGCTCCGATATGGCGCTTTACCCGAACCAGACGGTGACAGACCCGCAATGGCGCTCGTTTATGCGCAATGCTGACTTCCGCCGCGCACTCAGCGTCGCCATCAGCCGCCGCGCGATCAACAAGGTGTTGTATTTCGGCATGGCTAAACCCGCCGCAACTGCTGCGCTACCCGCCAGCCCGTTCTATACAAAAAAGGCGGCTCAGGCTTGGGCGCAATATGATCCAGAGCTTGCGAACGAGATGCTCGACAAAATCGGCCTCGACAAACGCGATAGCGATGGCTGGCGTTTGCTGCCAGACGGTCAGCGGGCAGAGATCATCATCGAAAGCGCAGGTGAGCGACCCGAAGAAACCGCAGCGCTGGAACTGATCCAGATCATGTGGGGCGACGTTGGTATCAAGCTTTCGTTCCGCTCACTCGACCGCGATATTCTGCGCAGCAAGGCTTATTCAGGCGTTGCTATGATGCCGATCTGGCAGGGCTGGAATAACGGCATCCCAACGCCGGGTGCGTCACCAAAGGCATTGGCACCGGTTGATCAGGCGAACTTCTCTTGGCCAAAATGGGGTCAGTATTTCCAGACCAAAGGATCAGCGGGCGAAGAGGCTGACACACCAGAGGCCCGCCGCTTGATGGAGTTGTTCCAAAAATGGAGCCAATCAGCCAACGAAAGTGAGCAATCCGCAATCTGGGAAGAGATGTTGGAAATCCATGCCGATCAGGTCTACGCCATCGGTCTGATTTCTGGTGCACCACAGCCCATTGTTGTGAATGCAAAGCTACGCAATGTGACCGAAGAGGGCGTTTATGCGTGGGAGCCTGCTGCACAGCTCGGCGCCTATCGCATTGATGAGTTGTATTATGCTGAGTAACGAGTTTGGGCTAAACAAGCCCGCGCCACGAGGGGGGCGTCGGACATGTTGATTTATATCGTCCGCCGGCTGTTTACGATGATGGGCACATTGCTCTTCATCTCAGCCCTGATCTTCGCGATCATCAACTTGCCGGAAGGCAACTTTCTAACCAACCAGATCGCGAACCTGGTCGCGACGGGTGAAGAAGCGTCAATTGCAAAGGCTAAGTTCCTGGCCCAGCAATACTCGCTCGACCGCCCATTGGTTGAACAATATTTCGTCTGGATCGGCCTATGGCCTGGCCCGGATGGGTTCTCTGGCATTCTCCAAGGCGACTTCGGCTTCTCGTTTGAGCTTGAGCGTGATGTGAGCGAGATTGTCACCGAAAGCATGTGGTTCACCATCGGTCTGAACCTCGTGGTCGTGTTGTTCGTTTACGCGACAGCCCTGCCGCTCGGTACGCTGGCAGCAGTTCGCGCCAATAGCTGGATAGACTATACAGCCGCGCTGGTTGGCTACATCGGCCTCGCAACACCAAACTTCCTGCTGGCACTGGTGCTCATGTACTACGGTAACAAGGCCATCGGCCTGCCAATTGGTGGCGGCATGGCGAAAGAGTTCATCGACGAACCGATGAGCCTTGCCAAAATGGGATCCATCCTCTTGCACATGGCCGCACCGGTCGTCGTGATCGGCACATCAGGCATGGCGGCAATGACCCGCCGCCTACGCGCCAACTTGCTGGATGAACTGGGCAAACCATATGTAACCACGGCTAAGGCCAAAGGCGTGTCGGGGTCAAAAACAGTGGTGAAATACCCCCTGCGCATGGCACTGAACCCGTTCATTGCCGACATCGGCAACCTGTTACCGCAGCTTATATCAGGCTCGGTTCTAGTGTCGGTTGTTATGTCCCTGCCAACCATTGGGCCAATCCTGCTTAGCGCGTTGCGCAGCCAGGACATCTTCCTCAGCGGCTTTATCCTCCTGTTCGTCTCCGGGCTGACACTGGTGGGCATGCTGATTTCTGACCTCTTGTTGGCGGTGGTTGATCCACGAATTCGCCTCGCTGGAAAATCGGGGAAAAACAGATGAGCACTATCGACCCTGACCGCCATTTCGTCGCTGATGACGGGTATAACCCGGCTGATGACCTGCAAACGCTTGATCGTGCCGATCTTGATGCACCCACATGGCTGCTGATCTGGCGGCGCTTCCTGCGCCACCGGCTCGGCGTGATCTCTGGCCTGTATCTGGTCGTGATCTATGTGTCGCTGCCGTTCATCGACTTCATCGCGCCCTATCACCATACCCAGACGCATCTGGAAAATACCTATGCACCACCACAGCCGGTGCGCTTTTTCTATGAAGGCGAATACATCGGCCCTCACACCTACCAGACCTTTGAAAAACTGAACAAAGAGCGCTGGGTGATGGAAACCGTGGTGAACTGGCATGAACCGCTGGAAATCCCGTTCTTTTCCTTCTGCGGTAAACCTTATCATTTGCTGGGGTTGTTTGAGACAAACTTCCGACTGCTCTGTCCACCAGAGGGGGGCACATTGTTTCTCCTAGGTTCTGACAAACTGGGCAGAGACGTGCACAGCCGCATCATGCACGGGGCCCAACTATCGCTTACTGTTGGTCTTATCGGCGTGGCAGTCAGCTTCTCCATCGGCCTGACATTGGGCGGTATGGCCGGATACTTCGGCGGCTGGACCGATGCAGTTGTCATGCGCGCGATTGAGATTATTCGGTCGTTGCCAGAGCTTCCAATCTGGCTGGCACTATCTGCCGCGATCCCGGCAACATGGGGGCCCGTTACCGTCTTCTTTGTCATATCCATCATTCTGGGGATTTTGGACTGGCCCGGCCTTGCCCGTGCCGTCAGATCCAAATTCCTGTCACTGAGGGAAGAGGATTATGTGAAGGCCGCTGAATTAATGGGCGCAAAACCACGCCGCATTATCTCAGCGCACATGATGCCAAACTTCATGAGCCACCTTGTCGCCTCGGCTACTCTGTCGATCCCGGCAATGATCTTGGGTGAAACCGCCCTGTCATTCCTGGGTCTTGGCCTAAAGGCACCGGCGGTATCATGGGGCCTGATGCTGAACGACGCGCTAAACCTAACTGTGGTTCAAATCTACCCATGGCTCATGATGCCTCTGGTCCCAGTGATCATGGTCGTCCTGGCATTCAGCTTCCTGGGCGATGGCCTGCGTGACGCACTGGACCCCTATAGTTAAGGTTCCACTGCCTGAGGCACTGAAATTGAAAAAGGGGAGGGCGCAAGCTCTCCCCTTTTTTGTGGAACCTTATGTTCGCAGGCGACTGAACTTTCAGCTAGAGC